>NZ_JASCXP010000123.1:0-17481 GCF_030010695.1 Nocardia sp. CC201C | reverse complement strand
ACCAGGATCTGGATGTGGTCGTCGGGGCGGCGCAGCGCCTCGATCGCTCCCACGACGCCGTCGAAACCGACCTCGTCGGTGATGAGCGAGGCCGCGTCGACGGTGCCCTCGGCGATGCGGCGCAGGGTGCGCGCGTACTCCTCGTGCGGGTACACCATGCACATCTGCACCGAGATGTCCTTGTAGATGCCCACGATGGGCCGAATCACGTCATCGGTCATGACCGCGCCCACCTGGAGAATCCGGGTTTCGCGCGGACACCGGTACAGCAGGTCGTTGAGCAGTCCGGGCACCGCGGCGCACACCCAGACGTGCAACTGCTGCCCGGGCGCGGCCTGCTCCCGCCAGACGTCCACGGGGTCCTCGGCGGCCGGATCGATCACCCGGTGCGCCCCCAACCGGAGCGCCGCCGCCCGGCGCAGCGGGGACGGATCCGAGGCAACGATCGGTGCCGCGCCGCGCTCCGCGAGCGCCGCCACCGCACCCAGACCCACGGGTCCGCAGCCGATCACGATGCCGGTGCCCTCCGGGCCGATACCCGTACGGGCGACATTGCCGAAGCCGACGGCCAGCGGTTCGGTCAGGGCCGCCACCCGCGGCGGCACATGGTCGGGAATGGGCTCCAGCGCCATGGCCTGCAACACCATGCGCTCCCCGTAGCCGCCCGGGAAGTCGTTGGAGTACCCGACGCCGTGGATGACGCCCGCCGCGTCCAGCGCCCACGGCAGCGCGACCACGGCCTGGCCCTCGGTGTAGGGCGTATCCGGTCCGGCCCCGATCACCCGGGCCGCCAGTTCATGGCCCATGACCAGGTCGCGATGCGGGTCGAACAGGAAGGTGGGCACGCCGCTGTCGCGGGACGCCTGCAGGAATGCGTCGGTGTGGTCGAGGGCCTGTTTGTCGGAACCGCAGATTCCGCAGGCGATCGTCTCCACCAGCACCTGACCGGGTCCGGGCACCGGTTCGGGCACCTCGTCGACCACGAGCCGCCGATCACGCATGACTACCGCGCGCATCTCAGCGTCCTTCCCGACGGGGCCGGAGCGCGGCGGCCAGCGCCTGCCCGTGCCGTTCGAAGGCGGCCTCCACTCCGGCCCGCATACCGGACATGAGTCGCTCACTGTTGGCGTTGGCCCAGTCCAGCGAGGCCACCCGATTGCGGTTGGCGCGGGTGAAGTGCGGAATGACGTGTTCGGCGAACAGCCGCGCCGAACGCCGGGTGGCGTCCCGGTCGGCCACGTCGAGCGCCAGCACCAGGAAGGTGCCGAATCCGCCGGACTGCTCGGCCAGATCGGTGATGGCGGCGATGGCGTCGTCCGGGGTGCCGATGGTGGCCCGGCCGAAGGCGGGGAATCCGGGGCCGACCCACTGCGCCACCGCCTCGGCGGCGGTATCGCCCCAGGGCACGTCCATGCCGCTGAGCTTGCGGATGTAGTCCACCAGATGCCCGATGCCCCATTCGACTTCGCGCCGCGCCCGGTCGCGGGTCTCGGCCAGGTGCATGGGTGCGACCAGCCGCCAGTCGGCGCGGCGCACGGTGTGACCGTACTCGGCCATGGTCTGCTCGTAGACCCGGAAGTTGGGCAGCAGCGCCTCGTAGCCGCTGGGATCGGAGGCCGCGAGGGAGAGCAGCCCCGCGCCGTGGCGTCCGGCCAGCACCGCACCGGACGGCGAGATCGTGGACGCCACCGCCATTTCCAGGCCGTGCTGCTGATAGGGCAGCAGTTGCAGGCGGGCCTCGTCGAGCTCGAACCAGTCCGTCTCGGCCGTGACCACCTCACCACGCAACAGCCGGACGAGTACGTCCATCGACTCGTGCATCATGTCGCGCTGGCGGGACTGGGGTATGCCCATCATGGCCGCGTCGGAGGCCAGCTGCCCCGGGCCGATGCCCATCATGAGCCGCCCCTTGGTGAGATGGTCGACCAGGCACAGCCGGTCGGCCAGCATCATCGGCTGGTGATAGGGCAGTGAGTTCACGCCGGTGCCGAGCCGGATGTGGGTGGTGCGCTGCGCGGCGGCGGCCAGGAACACCTCGGGCGCGGCGATGATCTCCATTCCGGCCGAATGGTGCTCGCCCACCCAGGCTTCGGCGAAACCGAGCCGGTCGGCCAGCTCCACCAGTTCCAGGTCGCGCTGGAGTTGCAGGGTGGGATTGCCGTTCAGCGGGTGGTACGGCGCGATGAAGAAGCCGAACCGGGTGGGTCCGGGTGCGGTGGGCTGATGCACGTGTGGACGCTCCTTTGCGGATATGCAGTTGTGGGACGATCGCGATGGGCCTGATTCAGTTCCCGGACCGGTTCAGCCCCTGGACCATTCGTGACCCCAGTAGCTGTCGGCGGTCATCTCTTCGGCGACGTAGTCCTCGCCGACGAGCATTCCGGCACAGCCGAATTCGAGATCCCAGCCGCCCGGCGTGCGCACGTAGAACGAGATCATCTTGTCGTTGGTGTGACGGCCCAGGGTGGACGAGAGGTGGTAGCCCGCCGCGGTGACGCGGTCCAGGGCGCGGCCGACGTCGTCGAGCGTGTCGACCTCCACCATCACGTGCACGATGCCCGGACCGTCGGGTCGGCTGCCCGGAATGAGCGCCAGGCTGTGGTGGCGGGCGTTGACGCCCAGGAACCGGATCCAGATCGGCTGCTGCGGCGGACCCACCCGGAAGGAGCCGCGCGCGGTGAAATCCAGTACCTCCGTGTAGAACCTGCGCGCGGCCTCGATATCGCGCACCGGCAGCACCACGTGCCCGAGGCCCAGTTCGCCGGTGACGAAGCGGGCGCCGTGCCGGGTGAGCACCGGGCCGTGGTCGAGCAGCGGGCCGTGGAACACCTCGATGGTGAAGCCCGACGGATCGGTGAACGCGATGGCCTCCTCCACGTGCCGGGCCGCGGCCTCGGCCGGTGACAGCGCGGTGACCGCGACGCCCACCTGCTCCAGGGTTTCCCGCACCAGGGTCAGCGACCGGCCGTCGGCCACCTGCCAGCCCACGGCGATCACCTCGTCGCGGTCGCCGGGCACCAGTTCGAAGCGGTAGGTGTGCTCATCGGTGCGCAGGTAGACCGATTCCGGATTCGGCCCCGACCCCTCCGCGAAACCGATGGTGTCGAAGGCGAATTCACGCCAGGCCCGCACGTCGGCGATACGCGCCCGCACATAGCCGAGGGAGCTGAGGGCAGCCATGGGAACTCCTCTGGGTTCGGAGAGAATCGGTTCGGGGAATCAGTTCGGGGGAAATCAGCTCGGGGGAAATCAGCTCGGGGGAAATCAGCTCGGGGAATCAGGAATAGGTGACCGAGACGTCGTCGGTCTCCGGGACGGCCTGACAGGCGAGCACATAGCCCTCGGCCAGGTCCTCGTCCGTGAGCACCTCGTTGCGGCGCATGGCGACCGCACCCGAGACCACCCGGCACACACAGGCGCTGCACGCCCCCTCCCGGCAGGAATAGGGCGCTTCGATGCCCTGCGCCAGCAGGGCGTCCAGCAGGGTCCGGCGGCGCGGCCAGTCCACCTCGTGCTGCTCGCCGTCGAGCCGCACGTGCGCCGTCGCCGGTGCGCCGGAGTCGGGTCCGTCGTCGAGTGCGGTGTCGGTGCCGTTGTCCTCGAAGGGGTTTCCGGTGAGCGAGACGAACTTCTCCAGGTGCACCCGTTCGCGGTCCGCGCCGAGTTGGGCCAAGGCCGACGTGACAGCGTCCATGAACGGGCCGGGGCCGCAGACGAAAACCTCCCGCCCCGCCCAGGGTCGCGCCGCCGCCGCCAGCTGCGCCACGGTCGGCAGGCCCTGCACGCTCTCCAGCCACTGCCAGACCAGCAGCCGTTCCGGATGCGCCGCGGCGAGTGCGGCGAGTTCGCCCGCGAAGATCACCGATTCGGCGTCGCGATTGGCGTAGAACAGCGTGATGTGGCCGGTGCCCTCGGCGAGTGCGGCCTTGAGTATCGACAGGACCGGGGTGATACCGCTGCCCGCGCCGAACAGCAGCAGGTCGGTGTCCAGCGAAGCGGGGGTGAACAGGCCCGCCGGCGGCAGCGCCGCCAGGGTGGTGCCCGCGACGGCGTTGTCGCACAACCAGTTCGAGCCGTAGCCGCCGGGGGTGCGTTTCACGGTGACCTTGAGCGGGCCGCCCTCGTGCGGTGCGCTCGACAGCGAGTAGCAGCGGCTCACCGAACCGGTCAGCGCACTGGGGACGCGTAGCGTCAGGAACTGGCCGGGCCGGTAGCCGAAGCGTGCGGCGTGCGCCGGTTCGGGCACGAGTTCCAGCGACACCGCGTCAGGGGTTTCGCGCACCACCCGCACCACCCGCACGCTGGCGATATCACCGCCGCGCCGGGCCGTTTCCGGTTCCAGCTCTGTCACCGTCATCCATTCCTCCAGTACTCGTTCCCGCGGCGGCCGCATGTCATCGGCCCGGCGGGTGGCGGGCGCGACGCTCAGCGCAGCGTCCGGCCGCGGGTGCGCACGTCCGCGTCGCGCGTGCTCACACCCAATTCCCCGGCCGCCACCGCGTTCTCGATGCTGGCCCGCAACGCCGGGCAGGTGTGCGAGCGCAGTCCGTCGCGGGCCAGACCGGTACACGCGGCCACGGCCGCGCTATTCCACTGCACGCTGGTGTGCTGCGGGCTGAACTTCTCCACCGCGACGCACGTCCCGCAGGACCGGCACGAAACCTGTTCCATGACAGTGGCTCTCAGAACGGCGCGGTCGCGCCCTTGGCCAGGTTCGCGGCGACCTCCGCCTCCCACGCGGTGACCGCGCGGGTGGTGTCCACCTCGAATTCGAAGCGGGTGGTCATCTCCTCGGTGACATCCGCGACGTCGGTGTAGAACTGCTCGTACCAGCGGCGCAGCTGGTACACCGGGCCGTCCTCCTCGCACAGCAGCGGATTGTTGATGCGGCTCTTGCGCTTCCAGATGGCGGCGTCCTGTTCGAACCCCTTGCCCAGTCCGGCCGCGAACTTGTTCGCGATCTCGAGGGCCCGCTCCTCGTCCATACCCTCGGGCTTCTTGACGATGGCCCCGTACTGGAGCACGAACCGGTTCTCCGAGACCGGGTAGTGGCAGTTGATCAGGTAACCCTCGACGGTCAGCCCGGCGCTCTCGCTGCGCAGGTAGTCGATCATGTAGGAGGGGCCGTAGTAGGACGCCTCGGAATGCAGGACGTTCTTGCCGCCCAGGGCTTTCGCGGTCTCGCCCATCATGTCCTCGCGCGAGATGGAGGTCATGTACTGGCTGGCGACGTGGCCCTCGAAGACGTTCTTGAAGAAGGTCGGGAAGCCGTAGTGCACGTAGAAGAAGTGCGCCATGTCGACCACGTTGTCGATGACCTCGCGGGCGTTGGCGTCGACGACCATGCTGTTCCAGGTCCAGTCGGTCCAGCCGTCGTCGAACGCGCCGTCGATCCGCGGAATGGCCAGTTCGGCGGGCGGCTGCCGGTGCTCCGGGTCGTTCCACACGAAGAGCTGTTTGTTCTGCTCCATGGTTGGCCAGGCCCTGGTGCGGGCCAGCGGCGGCACCCGGCGCGCATAGGGGATGCCGGTGCATTTGCCCTTGCCGTTCCAGCGCCAGTCGTGGAAGGGGCAGGCCAGGGAATCGCCCTTGACGGTGCCGTCGGCCAGGTTGCCGCCCATGTGCGGGCAGTAGGCGTTGAGCACGTTGAGCGCACCGTCGGCGCTGGCGAACACCACCAGTTCGGTGCCGAAAGCCGTGATGGGGTGCGGCTTTCCGTCGCGGAAGGAGTCCGCCAGACCCAGGCAGTGCCAGCCGCGGGCGAACCGCGTGGGCGGTGCGCCCGCGTCGATCACGCGCACGTCACTGTCCGTGGTGGTCATGTGAGGTCCTTTCGAGAATCCGTTGGTTCGAGGTTGCGGCCGCGGTGCTGGGCGTCGCAGGCGAAGTCCCACTGGCCGGGAGGTGGCTACCGGTAATCGAGACGCCGGACTACCGCTGGGCGAGACGCTCGAAGGCCGCCCGGTAGAACAGCAGCGGCGACGCGTCGGAATGTTCGGTCAGGCCGGTGACGCGGGCGATGACAACGGTGTGGTCACCGCCGTCGACCTCGTCGTGGACTTCGCAGTCGATGCTGGCCAGCGCACCGCCCAGCCGGGGTGCGCCATTGGCCGAGGGCGTCCAGTCCACGCCCGCGAACTTGTCCGGTCCCCGGCGGCCCAGCCGTCGGCAGAGCTCGTCCTGATGGTCGGCCAGGATGTTCACACAGCAGCGGCCCACCCGCCGGATGCGCGGCCACGTGGTGGAGGTGCGCGCCGGAAAGAAGCTCACCAGCGGCGGGTCCAGGGACAGGGCGGCGAAGGACTGGCAGGCGAAGCCGACGGGATGCCCGTCGTCCAGCGCGGTGATCACGGTGACGCCGGAGCAGAACCGCCCCAGCACGGCCTTGAACGCCGCCGCGTCGATCGCCGGAACCTCGTCGAGAGCCGGTTCCACGGCAACTCCTTATTTCGATCCGAAATATCGCTGGCAGTCATAACAGCAGGTCGGGCCGAGGAAGCGTCAATATCGGGGTTCGGTCACCGGGACACGGATCCGTGGAACATACGTAGTTCTCCCGATTCCTCCGTATGCGCCGCAGGGCACTGTGATGGGTAGCACAACGTCCGAAACAGGTACATGCCTAATCGGCATAGTCCTAGACTGGACACGAACCAACGGAGGTACTCATGTCCGTCGCCCTGCTCTCTTCGGCGGAGAACCGAACCCCCATGCGCGGCAGAGACTCTCACGCCAAAGACGCTCGCAACACCGCCGCGGAGGTCCCGGTGTCGATGATCGAGCGCATGACGCTCATCCTGGACGCGTTCGATGCCTCCACTCCGACGCTCACCCTGCTCGGCCTGGTCGAGCGCACCGGACTGCCGCGTTCGACGGTCCATCGCATTCTGGACCAAATGATCAAACTTCGCTGGCTGGCACACACATCCGGCGGATATCGGCTGGGTATGCGCGCCCTCGAACTGGGCGGACTCACCGCCGACCACAACGAGATCCGCGACGCCGTCAGCCCGCTGCTGCACGAACTGTCCCAGCGCACCGGCATGGTCGGCCATCTCGCGGTGCTCGACGGGCGCGACGTGGTGTACCTGGACAAGGCCGGTGGTCGTTTCGCCGCCAGCCTGCCCACCCGGCTCGGCGGCCGGATGCCCGCGCACGCAACGGGTCTCGGCAAGGCCATGCTGGCCTGCCTGGAACCGAATATCGCCGAGGCCGCGGTGCGCGCCCGGCTGCCCCGGCTGACGCCGCGCACCATCTGCGACGCCGACGCGCTCGGCCGCGAACTCCAGCAGATCCGCCTGCGTCAGGGCGTCGCCATCGACCGCGAGGAGGCGGTGGTCGGAATCGCCTGCGTGGCAGCGCCGCTGCGGGGACGCGGCACCGCGCCCGCGGCCATCTCGCTGTCGGGGCGCGCCGACGCCATGAGCTTCGACCGGCTGGCCCGGGTGGTGCTCGAGGTGGCGCACGAGGCCGGCCGCACCCTGTTCCCGCGTCGTGCCCACTGGCGCTGAGCCCGGACGGCCGGGGGTAGATTGCAGTGATGACCGAAGGCGCAGCAGCGCGGTCCGGGCATTCCGACGGGCAGCGCCCGGACCTTCCGACGACCGCATGGGCCGTACTCGGAATGCTCTCGCACGCCGACGAACTGTCCGGCTACGACCTGAAGAAATGGGCCGACTGGAGTCTCCAGTTCTTCTATTGGAGTCCGTCGTTCAGTCAGATCTACGCCGAACTCAAACGGTTGGAGAAACACGGTTACGCGACCTCGCGCACCGTGGTGTCCGAGGACGGCATGCGCGGAAAACGCATGTACGCCATTACCGAATCGGGTCGCGAGGCCGCCGCGCACTGGGTGAACCACTCCCCCGTCGAGGCCCCGGTGCTGAAACACAGCGTGATGCTGCGGGCCTGGCTCGGCCACCTGGCCGAACCGGAGCGGATGCGCGAAATACTGAGCCAGCACATCGACTACGCCGAAACCATGCGACGGCGCGCCCAGGCCGACGCCGACGGGGCGGACGCCAATCCGGAATGGGCCTATCCGAGCGCGGTATTGCGCTGGTGCGTACGCCATTACGAGGCGGAGCGGGAATTCGCCCGGGATCTCCTGGACGACCTCGACAAACTGGCGAGGAAGCGTAACCGGCGCAAGGCCGCCGGGAACCGGAACTCCGATAATTCCCACTGACCGAACTCGGTTGTACTCGGCGATCTCCGGGTGTGACACGGTTCACGCCATCGTGTTACCTACCCACCTGGAGGACGAATATGTACACCTCCGTCGAAACCACGACGCCGCCGGGCGTCGGCGATGAGGACACCGGCCGTCTCGACGGCGCGTCGAAGCTGAGGATCTTCGGCGTCCTCGCGGTGATCGTGCTGTTCACCGAGGTCGCACCCATGCAATACGTCATGGTGTCGGCGGCACTGCGCCAGATCGCGCCCAGCTTCCCGACCGTGGGCGCCAATCTGAACTGGGCCATCATCATCTTCGGCGTCATCGGCGCCGCCACCTCACCGCTCATCGGCAAGCTGAGCGATATCTGGGGCAAGAAGAAGATGTTCCTCACCTGCGGCGTGCTGTTCATGATCGGCTGTGTCATCTGCGCGGTCACCAGCAACTGGCTGCTGTTCCTGTTCGGCCGGGGCCTGCAGGCGACGGCCATCGCCACCGCGGTGATCTCCTACGGACTCATTCGAGATCTCATGCCGCGCAGGCTGGTTCCGGTGGGCATCGGCATCGCCGCCACCGGCCTGGGCGTCTCGGCGCTGGCCGGTCCGCTCATCGGCGGCTGGATCGTGGAGCACAACAGCTGGCGAGCCATCTTCTGGTTCCTGTTCATCTTCACCGCCGTCATGATCCCGCTGGTGATCCTGGTGGTGCCGGAATCGAAACTGCGAGTGCCGCAGCGGCTCGACGTCGTCGGCGCGGCCCTGCTGGGCGCGGGCGCGGTGCTCACCCTGATCTACCTGGACAACGGCCAGGCGTGGGGATGGACCGAACCCACCTCGCTGGCCTACCTGATCG
This sequence comes from Nocardia sp. CC201C, assembly GCF_030010695.1. Taxonomy (NCBI): domain Bacteria; kingdom Bacillati; phylum Actinomycetota; class Actinomycetes; order Mycobacteriales; family Nocardiaceae; genus Nocardia; species Nocardia sp. CC201C. The sequence goes on along the minus strand of NZ_JASCXP010000123.1, from coordinate 8,453 downwards.
GCGGCCTGGTGCTGCTGGCGCTGTTCCCGGTGGTGGAGCTGCGGGTGAAACAGCCGATCATGGATATGAAGCTGCTGTTCACGCCGCGGGTGAGCGTGGTGCTGTTCATCGCCCTGCTGGCCTCGTTCATGATCGGATATCAGTCCTACGCCATCGGCTACATGACCCAGTCGCCGCCCGAGTCCGCGGTGGCCGGCGAGGTCACCGCCGCCACCTGGGAACAGGTGAAAGCCGGTGCGATGCAGCAGGCGCAGGCCGCCGCCGAGGAGCAGGCCCGCGCACAGCTGCCGCCCGGGGTGGAGCTGCCGCCGGGCGCGGTTCAGGTGCCCGAGGAGGCGGTGCTCGCGCAGCTGCCGCCGGATATGGTGCGGGTGGAGATGAATCCGGGGTATTCCTACGGCGAGGGCTTCAGTCTGCTGGAGTTCGCCACCCACCTCGCGTTGGCGCAGGCGGTGATCTCCATGATCTTCGGTTTCGTGGCCGGGCTGTGGATTCGCCGGTCGGGTGCGCGCATTCCGCTGATCGTGGCGCTGTGCATCTTCGTCGGCGCGGCCGTCGCCTATGCCGCACTCGGGCACGGCTGGGTGACCCTCGCCCTGATCAGCGCGGTCTTCGGCATCGCGTTCGGCATCTACTACGCGGCCACGCCCAATCTCATCGTGGAGGCGGTGCCCGCCCAGCAGCAGGGCGTCAGCGCGGGCATGCTCGGCGTCATGCAGGCCATGGGCGTGGCCATCGGACTCGCGGTGGCGACCGCCTTCCTGCACGCCAATCCGGTCGCCGCGGATGTGACGGTGACCGGGCAGCCGACGGTCACCAACGAGATTCCGCTGCTGTTCTCCGACCGCGGATACGAAATCACCTTCTGGGTGATCGCGGCGACCTCGCTGATCGCGCTGCTGGGCGCGATCTGGATGAAACACGGCCGCACCCCGGCCACCGGCGGCACCGCCTACTGAGTGGACCGAACCCGACCGACCTGCGGCCCGGAGGCGTTGTGCCTCCGGGCCGGATCCGGTCAGCGGGACGCTACCTCGCTGTTCTCGGCCCGGCATATTTCGATGTGACATACCGGAGGAGGTGGTCGACGATGACCGGTCAACTCGACCCGATCGCGAACGCGGTGGCGGCGCTCGCACGCGGCGAGATGGTGCTCGTGGCGGACGACGAGAACCGCGAGAGCGAGGGTGCTCTCGTGCTCGCCGCCGAGCACGCGACGGCCGAACGCATCGCGTTCCTGGTGCGGCACACCAGCGGTCTGCTGTGCGTCCCCATGCCGGGAGCCGATCTCGACCGACTCCGGCTGCCGCCCATGACCGCGGTGAACCAGGACCCCAGGGGAACCGCCTACGCGGTGGCGGTGGATGCCGCGTCGGGGGTGAGCACCGGGATCTCCGCCGCCGACCGGGCGCACACCATGCGCCTGCTGGCCGATCCGCGCACAACCCCGGAGCAGTTGACGCGCCCCGGGCACGTGCTGCCGCTGCGCGCGAATCCCCGTGGCGTACTGGGCCGTCCGGGCCATGCCGAAGCCGCCGTCGACCTGCTGCGACTGGCCGGAATGCGGCCCGCCGGGGTGATCGCGGAGGTGGTCACCGACGACGGTTCCGTGGCGCGGCTGCCCGAGCTGCTCGCCCTGGCGCGCGCCCACGACCTGCCCGTCATCTCCATCGCCGACCTCATCGCCTACCGAAAGCGGCGGGAGCCCGGTGTATCTCGGGTGGCCGAGACACGCCTGCCCACTCCGGCGGGTGAGTTCCGGGTCATCGGCTACGCCGACGAGTGTTCCGATGCCGAGCATCTGGCACTGGTGTACGGGGATCCGGCGGGCACGGACACCCTCGTCCGCGTGCATTCGGAATGCCTCACCGGCGACGCCCTCGGTTCCCTGCGCTGCGATTGCGGCGCACAGCTCGACGCCGCCCTGCGGTCCGTCGCCCACGCGGGCCGCGGGGTGGTGGTGTACCTGCGCGGCCAGGAGGGCCGGGGAATCGGCCTGCTGAACAAGCTGCGCGCCTATGAATTACAGGACGACGGCGCCGACACCGTGGACGCCAATCTCGCCCTCGGCCTACCCGTCGACGCCCGCGATTACGCTGCCGCCGCCCGCATCCTCGCCGACCTCGACGTGCGTTCCGCACGGCTGCTCAGCAACAACCCCGCCAAACAGTCCGGGCTCGAGGCGCACGGCATCGCGGTCACCGACCGCATCCCCCTGCAAACCCGCCCGACCGAACACAACGTGCGCTACCTACGGACCAAGCGCGACCGCATGCGACATCAACTCACCGACGTGGACCCGGCCGTCGGCTACCCCTGATCCGCGGCCGCCCGGGTGGCATCGAGATCGCGGTTCGCGCCCTGTGGTGCCGCAGCCGCTTTCGGTGCTCTCAGCAGGTTTTCCAGACGCGCCGCCATGGCCGCGCCGGCGGCGTGCAGGGGTTCGGCCGAGCGGAGGGTTCGGCTCAGGATGAACGCGCCCTCGAGCGCGGACAGGATGGCGAGGATGATCTCGCGGGCGTCGGTCGGAGTGAGGCCACGACGCACGAAATAGCTTGTGCCCCGGTCGATCCAGTCGGTGACGACCTCGGCGGCGACCGCGCGCAGATCGGGTTCGCTGTCCGCGATCTCGCCCGCGACCGTGCCGACCGGGCACATGTTCATCCAGCCGCTCTGCTCGATGGCGTCGGCGGCCGCGGCGAAGGCGGCGGGGACGGCCGCGCGCAGGTCGTCGTGCGGGTCCATGAGCAGGGGCAGCAGTTGGATGTAGGCCGCACCGGAGGTGCGCAGCGCCTCCGCCGCGAGCTGCGGCTTGCCGCCCGGGAAGTGGTGGTAGAGCGAGCCCATGGGCGCACCGGAAGCGACGGTGATCTGTTTGACCGTGACCGCGCTGTAGCCGTGCACCCGCATGAGCTCGGCGACCGCCGTGACGAGGCGGTCCCTGGTACCGGTTGACATCTTCTCGCTCACCCCACCAGACTAGAGCAAACACACTAGAGCGTCTGCTCTACCGGAGGTGAGAGATGCCCACTGTCGATATCGCCGCAGGTCGGATCCACTATGTCGAGCGCGGCGAGGGGCCGCCCGTGGTACTGCTACACGGCCTGCTCATGAACCACACCATCTGGGACCGAGTGCTCGACCGGCTGCCCGCGGGGTTCCGGTACGTGCTGCCGGATCTGCCGCTGGGCGCGCATCCGGAGCCGATGCGGCCGGGCACGGACCTGAGCCTGCGCGGCCAGAACCGGATTATCGCCGACTTCCTCGCCGCTCTCGACCTGCGCGAGGTGACCCTCGTGCACAACGATTGGGGCGGTGGGCTCTTCCTCACCGCGTACGGACTGGATGAGCGGGTCGGGCGGCTGATCATCACGCCGTGCGAGGCATTCGACAACTTCCCGCCCGGACTGCCGGGCAAGACGTCCATGCTGGCCTCCTACACACCGGGCGGAGTGTGGCTGGCGCTGCGCGAGATGCGGATACCGTGGCTGCGCCGCTCCCCGCTCATGTTCGGCTGGATGGCGCGCGAGCCGCTGCCGGACGATATGGTTCGCGGCTGGACCGAACCGGGACTGCGAGACCGGCGCATTCGCCGGGATCTGCTGTCCTACACTCGATCCGGTTTCCGCACAGCAGACCTGATCGCCGATACCGAAGCGCTGCGGAACTTCTCGGGCGACGCCCTGGTGCTGTGGTCCGCGGCGGGCAGGGTGATGCCGCGCGAGCACGGCCGCCGCCTGGCCGAGTTGCTACCCCACGGACAGCTGGTCGAGATCGAGGACGCCTACGTGCTGTCCATGCTCGACCGCCCCGACGCGGTGGCCGCCGCCATGACATCCTTCCTGACAGGAGCCGCCGCGCACTGACCCCGACGTCCCGGCACGATTCCGCCACGCGGCCCTGTCCGATTATTCCGGCTTTTATTCGCGTGTGCTGGCCGAGACAGTGCGCGATACCTTAGGTTGATCCCATGGCGCGGCGTGTCATCGGAAACCTCGCTGAAGAGGTCACAAGTTTCGTCGGCCGCCGCGACGAGCTGGCTACCGCGAAGCGCTTGCTGCCCTCCACCCGGGTGCTGACCCTGCTGGGACCGGGCGGAATGGGTAAGACGCGGCTGTCCAGACAGGTCGGGAAGCTGGTGGCCCGAGCGTTCCCGGACGGCGTCTGGCTGGTGGAGCTGGCCGACGTGCAGGACCCGAATCTGGTGACGCTCAGCGTGGCCGAGACACTGGAGCTGCGCGACGAGACCACGGCCCCGCTGCCGCGGCTCACCGAATTCCTGGCCGACAAACGCCTGCTGCTGATTCTCGACAACTGTGAGCATCTGATCGACGCGTGCGCCGCACTGGTGGGGCGGATCATCGCCACCACGCCGGATGTGCGGGTGCTGGCGACCAGCCGCGAGGTGCTGGGGATTCCCGGCGAGCAGGTGATGCCGGTCCCGCCGCTGCCGGTGCGGGAGGACGGGTCGGGCGAAGACGGCGACGCCATGCGCCTGTTCGTCGAACGAGCCAGCGCGGCGAACCCCGGTTTCAGGGTGACGGCGGCGAACCGTCCCGTCCTCGCCGAGATCGTCAGCCGCCTGGAGGGTATGCCGCTGGCCCTGGAACTGGCGGCCCTGCGCCTGCGCATGTTCACCCCCGAACAGATCCTGGCCCGCCTCGACGACACCATGGATCTGCTCAGCGCCGGCCCGCGCACGGCCCCGCAGCGCCAACAGACCATCGAGGGCGCGATCCGCTGGAGCTACGACCTGTGCACACCCGCGGAACAGCTGCTGTGGGAACAGCTTTCGGTCTTCGCCGGCGGCTTCGACATCGATGCCGCCGAGGCGGTGTGCGATCTGGGCGGCGCGTCGCTCATGGAGGCGCTCACCGGCCTGGTGGACAAATCGGTGCTGACGCCACGCTATGACGGCACGGTGGGCCGATATTCGATGCTGGAGCCCATCCGCCAGTTCGCCGCCGACCGACTGGCCGCGCGCGGCGATGTGCAGGCCGTGCGCACCCGCCATCGTGAGCACTACCGGCAGCTGGCCCTGCGCGGCCAGACCGCCTATTGGACGGGCGAGGACGTGGCCTGGTTCCGCGACCTGACCCGGGAACACGCGAATCTCCGTGCGGCACTGCGCTCCGGACTCCAGGACGAGCCGCTGGCCACCATGGAGACGGTGAGCGTGCTGCGCCCGTTCTGGGAGCACCACCGCTTCCTCTCCGAGGGCTACCGCTGGCTCACCGAAGCCCTGGAACTCAACCCCGAACCCACCCGGGCTCGCGCCCGCGCCCTGTCCTCCGCGGCCTCCCTGGCGGCGCTACTGTCCGATCGGGCGTCCGCGGCCCGGCTGGTCCACGAATGCCTGGTGCTGGCAACGCATCTCGGCAATACCGACCTGCTACCCGAAATCAACCTGGACCGCTCCCTGCTGGCCTTCACCGAGGGCGACGGCAGCCGAGCCCTGGAACTGGCCCGCACCGCCATCGACCTGGCCGTGGACACCGGCCAACCCGCCATCGAAATGGACAGCCACGCCTTCGCCTTCATGTGCGCGGAGGTCACGCACGCCACCGGCGGCGCGGAACTGGCCGAACGCTTCCTGAAGCTCACCGAGGATTCCGGCTCCCACCTGCTCGGCGGCCTGGCCCTGTGGACCGTCGGCATCGTGCACTGGCGACGCGGCGACTACGACACCGCCGCCCACTACCACGTCCGCTCCATCGAACAACTGGCCCTGTTCGAACGCTGCGTCTGGCTGGCCTCGGCCTTCGAGGGCCTGGCCTGGACCGAGGCCGCACGCGGCGAACCGCACCGTGCCGCCCGTCTGATGGGCGCGGCCGAAACCCTGCAACGCAGCACGGTCCGCCTGGCCCACCACATCACCAGCGTCATCGCCGACGAGGAACGCCACCGCGTTCGTCAGGCACTGGGGGACAAGATATTCCGCGATCAGTTCAACGCCGGAGCCAACGTCCCGCTGGAAGACGCCATCGACTACGCCCTGGGCCGCACCCCCGCCCCGATCACGGACCCCGAACCCTCGGCCCCCCGCCGTCCGCCACGCGTCTCCGCCACGACCACCGCCGAAACCGATGTCCTCACCCGACGAGAAAAGGACGTCGCGCGCCTGATAGCCGCTGGGTACAGCAATAAGCGCATTGCCACCGAATTGGTGATTTCCACTCGCACGGCGGAAACGCATGTGGAGCACATTCTCACCAAGCTCGGATTCACATCGCGAACACAGGTTGCGGCGTGGGTTCACGAGCATGGGCTGTGAAATAGGTTCAGAACGGACATTTCGTATCTGAATATCCGCAGTTCAGATACTGTTTTCCGTTCTACCGCAATGCATTTCGCGATAGAATGAACGTATGAATCCGGGGGAGGGAATCCACGACAGCGACGGCGGTATCGCCGCTGTGCGCGCGGGCTTGACCGCGTTGCAGACCGTGGACCTGGCCGCCCTCACCGATGACGAATTCGAGGGCCTGCTCGCTGCTTTCGAGACCTGCCGTCGGATCGCGGAGTCGGTCTCGCATCGCCTGCTCATCGAAACCAGCGACCGGCACCTGCCCCGCATGATCGGCCGCCGCGGCCTGCACCGCTACCTGGTGGAAACCCTGCGCCTGTCCCGCTTCGAAGCCGCCTCCCGCATCGACGCCGCCCACGCCCTGGGAGCGTTCCGCGAACCCAGCGGCGCGGTGCGCGAACCGTCGCTGCCCGCCACCGCGGCCGCGCAAGCCGAGGGCGCGATCTCGCCCACCCACGCCCGCGCGGTCATGCGCGTGATGCACCGGTTACCCGACGCCATCGACACCGCCACCCGCACCCTCGCCGAAGAACACCTCGCCGACGCCGCCCGCACCCTCGCCCCCGAACAACTCACCCACGTCGGAGACCGCCTGCTCGGATTCCTCGACCCCGACGGAACCCTCACCACCGACCATGACCGCGCCCGCCAGCGCGGACTCACCCTCTCCCCGCAACGCCTCGACGGCATGTCCGACCTCACCGGATGCATCGACCCCGAGTTACGGGCGTTGCTCGACACCGTCCTGGCGAAATGGGCGCGACCGGGCATGTGCATGCCCGACGACCCCGACAGCCCCCGCCCCGGCACCCACGACCCCGAGGACTCCGACGGAGTCAACGCCCACGGCATGAGTGTCGACACCGTCCGCGCCGACGGGGTCGGTATCGGCGGTGTCGGTGCTGACAGCGCGACTGCCGGTGGCGGCGTCGATGCCGGTGTCGTCTGTGTGGACGGTGTCGCTGCTGGCGATATCCGCGCCGACAGTGTCGCTGTCTCCGGAGTCATCCCCACCGGTGTCCGTGCTGCCGGTGCCACGGCCGCTGACAGTGTCGGTGCTGGCGGTGTCACTGTCGCCGGTGTCGGTGCCGCTGGTGTCGGTGCCGCCGGGTTCGATCCCGCCCGCCTGCACGCGGCCATCGCCCGCGACACCCGCACCACCACCCAACGCAACCACGACGCACTCAAAGCCTTCCTGTCCTCCGGCGGCGGCCCCGGCCGCACCGACCTCGGTACCCACCGCGGACTGCCGGTCGCGGTCACCCTGACCATGGACGTCACCGACCTGCTGCACGGCACCGGCCACGCGGTAACCGCGACCGGCACCACCATCCCGATCCGCGACGCCTGGCGCATGGCCGAAGGCGCCATCCCGCTGCTGATGATCTTCGACAAACACCACGGCAAACCGCTCTACCTCGGCGAGGGCCCCCGCCTCGCCAACAATTGGCAGCGCCGCGCCAAAACCGCCATCGAACGCGGCTGCACCCGCCCCGGCTGCACCGCCCCCGCCACCATGTGCGCCATGCACCACATCATCCCCTGGGCCACAGGCGGCCCCACCGACATCGACAATCTGACCCTGGTCTGCGACAGCTGCCACGCCCAAATCACCGCCGACCCCGACAATCCCCACGGGTGGGCCACCGAAACAGTCCCGGCCGGATCCGCGTTGGCCGGACGCACCCAATGGCGGCCACCAGTCGAGATCGACCCACACCGCACTCCGCAGGTCAACCACCTCCACCACCCCGAATACATCCTGGCCGAAAGCCTGAAACGCTACCGCGCCAAACTCACCCGCCTCCGCAATTAACACCCGCACGCCCACAGTCACCGGCGAGTATCGAGAACATCCGAGCACCCCTCGGGCGCACAGCCACACCCTGTGCCGCCCCAGGGCGCTCGATTTCGTTCGACCACCCCCGTACATGTTCGAACTCGCCCCCGAACCACCCAGTGCACCCTCGAACTCGTCCCGATCCTCTGATGCGTGCTCACCCGTGCCTGCCCTTACGTTCGGGCCCGCGATCAGCTCTGCCAGCCCGCCCCTCGAACTCACCCAGCTATCTCCACGCGGCACCCCACGACTGCACCATCTACCCCGGGCACCCCCCCCCCCCCCCCCCCCCCCCCTCCCCCCAAC
>NZ_JASCXP010000122.1:0-17489 GCF_030010695.1 Nocardia sp. CC201C | reverse complement strand
TTGAACACGAATGACACACCCAAGCCGATGCCGTGGAATGACCCGAACAACCTACCGTCAGGCGACAATCCAGAGGCTGCTAAACATATCTCCGAGTCCACCGTTGCCAAGCTGACGGTCACTCTGCACGAAATTGTTGCCATGGTAGAGACATTTGACGACATGGCACCCAGAAGCGCCACCCGGATTTGGGAACTACTCAGCATCATCTCCGGAGACATTCTGGCCTGGATTCGACGGTGGGAGGGGTGAGCGGAGTGGAACCGCCTGGCCTGATCGACCGGCTGGTCAGCCTCTGCCTGAAGATCCTCGGGGCGGCGCTCGCCCTGTACGTGGCCGCCTGCTTGGTTGAGTCGGTCTGGTTGACTCTGGCGATTGCCGCGGGCGTGGTCTGTCTGGGCTGGGTGGGGGTTGTTGTATATAAGACAATGCGAGATCGGTACTGAATACGGTGCGCTTACAAGCGTTTTGATCGGATAGCCGCTCGTGACGCTTCGAACGTTGTTGAAATACCTACTATTTCCCGACGTGGATTGAATGGCCCGACCCCCGCGTGATACACCCAAAAGAGACGGGTGTTGATGTGCGGCAACACAAGCTGAGCACAGCGCGCTGGTGGGTCGTCGAAATCAGAACTAATTCATGAGGAGGGTGACCCATGTCTAAAAACAATGGCAAAGTTAATTACCGTCGTCCGGCCAAGGGGCGTAACCGCGCGAATCGGCCGGAGCGGCGCATCACGGTGCGGTCCGTGCGGCGTGAGCCCTACGATCTGCGACCGCTCGGGCGGGCGGCCATCGCGGCGGCGCTGGCCGAGGCCCAGGCGACCGAGCCCGAGGCACCGCCGCCACACACCGACGAGTCGACCCTTGCTGCCGACAGTCAGGAGGCCGACCATGGTGCCGAATGAACAACCCCAGCTCCCGCTCTTCCCGGATTCCATTGTCTGGCTCCATGTCTGGTTCCCGCGCCCCTGCACGGAGGCGCTGGCAATGGGGCTGCTTCGGCAGTGGGCAGCTCAGGCCCATGCCCCGCAGCTCATTCTGGAAGCCCGGTCGTCGACCGAGGGCGTCAGCTACCTGATCGGCTGCCAACTGCGCGACGCCAGCGCCGTCCAGCGAACCATAGAACTATTGGTGCCCGGCAGCCAGGTGGCCGGGGTGCCGACTGAACGCGGGCCGGTGGCAGTGGCGCGCCGGGTCCGGCCGTCGTCACCGGCGGGGCTGCTGGAGCCAGCCGATGCCGTGGCCTCGGTACGGACGGTGCTGTCCGCCCTGATGGCCGTGGCGCCGGGCGAACAGCTGGTCCTACAGGTGGAACTGGGGGCACGGCGGCGGCCGCAGGCCATGCCTGCCGAACTGTCCAGCCAGGAGCAATCCGTCCTGTCCAAGGTGCTGACCGGCATCCAGCCGGAAGGCCGCTCGGATATCAAGCAGGCGCTGGCCAAGAAGCTGGGCCAGCACGGCTTTTCGGCCACGGTCCGTATTGGCGCTGCTGCCGCGACCAGTGAGCGGCGCCGGGTGTTGTTACTCGGCCTGGCCTCGGCCCTGGGCACCGTGAACGCGGCCGGCGTTCACCTCGAGCTGCGATCGGAAACACCCCAGCGCGTCAACACGCCTCGTTCCCGATCACCGCGGTCGTTGTGGCCGCTGGTGGCGTGGGGTCGGCACCTCGGTGCCAGTGAAGTGCTGCGGCTGACGGCCTGGCCGGTCTCGGACCGGGAAGAAGTGTTCCCGGGGCAAGCCTCGCTGCATCCCCGAAAGCTCCGCCCTTCCCCGGCACTGCTGACCGGCGAGCGGGTGATCGCCACCGCCAATGCCCCGGGGACCGCGGGCGAGATCGGGTATGGAGTAGACGATGCCTGCCGCCACACGGTCGTACTCGGTCCCAGCGGGACCGGCAAATCCACCTTGCTACTACGACTCGTAGTAGGAGATCTCAAGGCAGGACATCCGGTGGTCGTGATCGAACCGAAAGACCTGGTCACCGACATCCTGAGCCGAATCCCCAAGGAACGAAAGCGGGATGTGGTGCTTCTCGACCCGCTCGATGATCACCCGGTGGGCATCAATCCATTGGACCGGCTGCGAGCCGGGGTACCGCCAGAAGTAGTGGCCGACAATATCTTTCACATCTTCCACTCGCTGTACGGCGACGCCTTGGGGCGGCGCAGCGGTGACATCCTGCGTGAGTCCCTCAAAGCGATTGCCTTGACGCCGGATCCGAGCCTGATCATGCTGCCGCTGATCCTGACCGATCCGGTGTTTCGCCGCCCGCTCGTTCACAAGGCCGTCGAGCGCGATCCGTTCGCGGCCGGGACCTTCTGGTCCTGGTACGAACAGCTCTCCCCGGAAGGCGCGATGAACAACATCGCCCCCTTGAGCAACAAGGTTCGCCCGTTCCTGGATGTCTACCTGAGAGGCGTGCTGGCCCAGCAGCATCCGCGCTTCAACGTGCGACAGGTGCTGGAGCAGAAGAAGGTGCTGTTGGTGCCACTGCAGCCGGGCTACCTGGGCGCGGATCGCGCCAAACTGGCCTCCGCGTTCCTGTTGGCGGAACTCTGGAACGCGATCCGGGAACGCGCCACGATCCCGGAAGCGAAGCGCGATCCGGTGATGGTCTACGTCGACGAGGTCCAGGAGTTTCTGAATCTGCCGGTTGATCTTGATGACGCGCTGGCCACCGCGCGCGGGTACCGGGCTGGGTTCCACCTCAGCTTCCAATATTCTTCCCAGCTACCGTCTTCGATGGCACGGGCGTTCAAGAACAACGCCCGCAACAAAATCGCCTTTCAGCTGGGAGCCGATGACGCCAAGGACATGGCGGCCGGTCAATCCGTGCTGGTGCCGGAGGATTTCACGACGCTTCCGGCCCATCAGGTGTACGCCAAGCTGGTTCGCCGAAACTCGGTACAACCCTGGGCCTCGGGTGCCACGCTGCCACCGCCGCCCGAGACCAGCGACCCGGCCGAGATTCGCCGCCTCAGCCGCCAGCAGTATGGGCGGTCGCGCCAGGAGATCGAAGCCGAGTTTCGGGCGCTGCTGCAGGGGCCAGCTGGAGGCCCGCGCCCGCCAGGGCCGTCACGCGGTCGCCGCCGGAGGCAGCCATGAGAGGCAATAGCGGCTGCGATGGAGCGGACCGAGCGGGTCCAGCCGAGGGGCGTTTCGGTGGGCGTTTCGCTGCCACTCACCAAGCGGCGTTGTCCCTTGCCACTGCCCATTCCATGCCGTTACCAGCACCGACTGATGGTGCCCCTGGCACCATCTCAATGCCCCGGCGCCGCGTGTCCCGGCGCGATCTCGAGGCCATCGCCGATTCGCTGACCGAGCGCCAGTGGGCGGTGCTCAGATCGGTTGCCGACCACCGGTTTCTGACCGTGGACATGATCCGGCGGCTGCACTTCGCCGCCCTGAGTCCGGCATCAAGCTCCCGGTTGACGCAGAAGGCTCTGCACCGTCTGCGGCGTGACCGGCTGCTCGGCACGCTCGACCGGCGCATCGGCGGCGGCGCTCGCGGCAGCAGCGCCCTCGTCCACTACATCGACGTGGTGGGCTACCGGCTCCTCGACCGACAGGACGGGCCGACCATCCGGCGGCACGTCAAAGAACCAACCGAAACGTTCCTGCGGCACACCCTGGCCGTGGCCGAAACCCACCTGCGCCTGGTTGAAGCCAACCGCCGCGACCAGCTGGAGCTGGTGCACGTCGAGGTGGAACCACGCTGCTGGCGCGGCTACACCGCGCTGGGCGGTACGCGTTGGGTCAAGCCGGACCTGTACGCGGAGACCACGATTCGGCGCGGCAGCGAGGACGTGGACGGTTGGTTCATCGAGGTGGATCTTGGCAGCGAAAGTATCCCGCGCCTGCTCAAGAAGTGCCACGACTACCAGGCGTACGAGCGCACCGGCATCGAGCAGTACGGCGGTGACGACCCGATCGCTCCCCAGCCGTTCCCGGCCGTGATCTGGACCCTGACCCACCGCAACCTGGCCACGGCCGAACGCCGCCGCCGCGCCCTCCGAGCCGCTATCGCGCACGACCCCCGGCTCGACGACGCGCTCTTCCATGTCATCGCGCCCGACCAGTTCATCACGCACATCACGAACGGAGGCCACCTATGACTCATCGCCCCACGGCACCGCATCTCGGCATCAACTGCGCGCCCCGTCGCTACCGCACCATCCTCGCCGACCCGCCCTGGCCGCATCACCAGACCGGCACGCTCGGCGCGATCCAGCACTACGACCTGATGAGTCTGGAGCGCATCAAGGCCATGCCCATTGCCGAACTGGCCGAGACGAATTCGCACCTGTGGCTGTGGACGACCAACGGCGCGCTGCGCGATGCCTACGATGTCATGGACGCCTGGGGCTTCACTCCGCGCTCCCCATTGACCTGGATCAAACCGCGACTCGGTCTCGGCCAGTACCTGCGCAATATGACCGAGCACCTCATCTTCGGCACGCGCGGCCGAGCGCCGGTCAACTTCCGGGGACAGCCAACCTGGATGTTCGCGGTCGCTCAGGACCATTCGCACAAGCCCGAGGAATTCTTCCCGCTCATCGAGCGCATCTCGGACGGGCCGTACCTGGAGCTGTTCGCCCGCCGACGCTGGGCCGGATGGGACGTGTGGGGTGATCAAATCGACTCGGATATCCGCATTCCGGGCTACCCGGTGCCCTCGGACCGGAAGTTCCGCCAGCGCCAGCGCTCCGAGGACGAGCGAGGGTCGGTATGACGGGCGGGCCGGTGACGATCCGGGCTGGGCCGCTGCTACGCGGGCGTCGGCCTCGTCGGTGCCGTGCGGCTGCATTCGTGAGCGCATCCGGCGTTCACCAGCCGCACCACCACCGAGGAGGAAGCTGCCATGTCCAGTCCGGACAACGATTCCACCCGCAAGACCATGGCCATCCGGGTCGATCCGGAGATCCATGCCGAGCTGAGCCTGATCGCTCAACTCAGGGGCAACACGCTGGCAGACGAACATCTGCAAGCCGTGCTCACTCACATTGAGCGGGCACGAGACGAGACCGACCTTGCGGAGCGCGCCGAACAAGCGATTGCAGAGATCGAGCGCGAGGCGGCCATCCGACGCCAGGCGATTGAGCGGCTGCGCAAAGGTCCTTCAGCGGTACCCACTGAGGGGACCGAAGGAGGCAGCAGCCCAGCCCCGCCGGCCTCACCCCAGAAGCGGGGCAGGCGGAGCGCCGAACCGTCGGAGGACTGAACCCACACTGCATCACCGGTGGTACTGCCCTGACGGGCGGGCCACCTGCTGACCGGGCCAGTCGCTAGAGGAACCCGCAGCACCGGCAGGCCGGTCGCCCCGGCGGCCACCACCGCCAGGTCAATCGCAACCTGCCGGGCTGCGGCCTCCCCGATACAGAAACAAACGCACCTTGTAAAGAAAACATCACCCACTACCCCAATTAGCGCTTTAATTCCCCGGACATTTATTGATTTCCACAAATAAACGAGTTATTGTTGAATGACCAAAATAATTAACGGAGAATTAAATCTTAATGAATCAACAAAGCGCGGTGCGCGTTGCCGCCAAGCTGCTTGCTGCCCGCGAAATCCGACAATGGTCGATCAACGAACTGGCCAGACAGTCCGACGTTGATGTGGCCACCATCTGGCGCATTGAGCAAGGTCAGGCATTGGATGTACGACCACGAACCCTGCAGCTGCTGGGCAAAGCCCTCGGTGTCACGCCCTGCGATCTGTACTACCTGGCCGGGTGGATTGACCGGTGGGAATTACCAAGTTTGAACAATTATCTCCGCAGCAAATACCGGGCGCTGCCGCCAGCCGCACGACGCAAAATCGAGGTCGCCAGCCAGGAGATCGCCACCGAATACGGGGTCGACTTTAGCGACATCGACAAAGGCATGCGGCGCCGTACCCGACAGGCGCAGCAGGCAGTACCACCAGACAAGGAATTAGAGGAACGCATTCGGCGGGATACGGCGGATGCGTAGGAAGGAGGGTTTATGCCCCAACAACCACCAACAACCGATCAGATCGACACCGCCCGGCTGCTCCGGGTGCTGGGCGCGGCGGCCATTCGGATGGCCGATGGCGCACCCGTCGAACGATCCTGGCTACTCAGGCAGCTCGACCCATCGCCCCACGAACCGTACACGCCACAGCAACCAGCCCTCCGACCGCTGCTGACCATTCCGGAAGCAGCTGCACGGCTGCGAATCAGCCGCTGGAGCATCTACGACCTCATCCACAAACGGCTGCTGCTGACGGTGAAGATTGGGCGTCGCCGCTTCGTCCCCGGCAGTGAACTCCAGCGCTACCTAACGTCACTGCCGCTCACCGGAGGCCAATTGCTATGAGCCGCCGAGTGAAAGGATCGGGCAGCGTTTACCGGCGCCAGGACGGCCGTTGGGAAGCCGCTGCCTTCCTCCCTACCGCGAGCGGCACCTCACGGCGGATCCGGGTATACGCCCGAACGGCCAAGGACGCCAGCGACAAGCTGACTATCAAACTTGCTGATGCCGAGCGCGGCATACCGGTTCCCGAGAAGTCGTGGACAGTGGGGGCTTATCTCGACTACTGGATGCACGATGTGGCACCGGGCAAGCTGCGGCCCTCAACCATGGAACTGTACGAGGCAGCGATTCGCATTCACCTCAAGCCGCTGGTCGGTGCGGATCCGCTCGACCGCCTGTCGGTCGCGACGCTCCAACAGCGCCTGAATGACCAGCTGACCCAAGGCAAGACCATCCGGACCGTGCAGCTGATGCGCACGATCCTGAGCGCCGCGCTGACGCGCGCCATGCGCGAAGAACTGGTCGCCCGCAATGTGGCCCGGCTGGTGGAGCTCGAAGCCGCCCAGCGGGCGGATATTACGCTCTGGGCGCCGAATGAGGCGGGGCGGTTCCTGCGCTACGCCCAGTCACACCCGCTGTATCCGGCCTTCCTGATGATGACGCTGTATGGCATTCGTCGCGGTGAAATGTTGGGTCTGGGCTGGCAAGACATCGACTGGGACCACAACGTCATCCGGATTCGGCGTCAGCTCCAGCAGATTGCCGGACACCTCGAGATCGGACCGGTCAAAACCCGGGCGGGGCGCCGGGATCTGCCGCTGCTGCCCATCGTGCGCGACGCCCTCAACCGTCACCAAGCAGGCTTACCTGCCACCAGGGCGGGTGATGGTGCCGAGCCACCCGACGGAGCGTCGGCCGTGACCACCATTCGAAAGCGCACCGGCATCTCCGGTTCCCGCGGCGAGGCGGTTCCCCTCACTGACGAGGAGATCGCCGACATGATCGTGCTGGGAAAGAACGGTCGGCCGCTCTGGCCACGGAACTTTGCCCGGGCCTTCCATTTGCTGTGCCGGAAGGCAGGGGTGCGCCGAATCAAGCTGCACCACTTGCGCCATGGGGCGGCGACCTTGCTCAAGAATCTGGGGGTCCCGCCGCGCGATGTACAGCTCATTCTAGGCCACGCGCATATCTCCACGACCCAGCAGATCTACCAGCACGGTGATCCGGAGGGACAAAAAACAGCACTCGACCGGGCCGGTCGAGTGCTGCTGTGTCAGCCGGTGACAGTGGCTGACGGTGCGATTAGCCGTCAAAATAAGCCGTCAACGGCAGAAATTGTGGTGATGAATACATCGTTGACCCCTGGAGGGACCGGTGGGGCTCGAACCCACGACACCCTGCTTAAAAGTGTCGCTCGGCTGACTAAAGACCACTCCCTCACCCCCATTATCTCACAAATACGCACGCGCACAAGTACGTACATTCTCGGCTCATTAGCCGTCAGAACTGCCGTCAAAAATGACGACTATTTCATGGACATGAATCTCGTGCTGTGGCAGTGGATTCCGCTGCGCACGGCCCTCACGCCAATCGTGATTCCGTTTATCGACCGACATGCCAGGAGGCGTCAATGAGTAGACGACCGATACCGCAACGAACGGGCCAGCTGAAGAAAGCGATACTGCTGCTGCGGGTTTCGACCAAGCGGCAGTTGGAGACGGCCGTGGATATCGACCCGGATGGGCTGTCGATCGCTACGCAGCGCGAACTGGGCGAGTGGAAGGCTGACTCACTTGGCGTCGACATAGACCGTGAGTTCATCGAACCGGGCTACTCGGCCAAGACGATCGACAAGCGGCCGGTCATTCGTGAGCTGCTGCAGTATCTGACTGAGCACCCGGAGATCGGCTACGTGATCGTCTACATGCGCTCCCGGGCCTTCCGGAACCGGTTCGATGCGGCCATCGTGGAGGCGCAACTCAACAAGATGGGCGTTCGCCTGGTCAGTGCGAAGGAGGACTTCGGCGAGGGTCCGCATGCCGTGGCCATGGAGGGCATGCTCGACGTGATGAACCACCTGATGAACACGCTGCAGGGCTTGGACATTCAGGAGAAGATGCGCACCAAGGCGAAGGGTGGCGGGACCCTTGGGGTCGCTCGGATCGGCTACCTGAACGTCCGCGTGGAGTTCGAGGGCAAGCTGATCAATTCAGTCGCTCAGGACGCGCAGCGAGCACCGCTGGTGCAGAGAGCCTTTGAGCTGTACGCCACGGGTGACTACGGGCTGGAACGGCTCGAAGCGACGATGGCGGACCTTGGGCTGACAGCTCGTGCCAGCGGCAAACTGCCTGAGCGGCCGGTGTCGTTCAAGCGGTTGCGCCAAATGTTGCAGGACCCGTACTACGCCGGGTGGATTGTGCACGACGGTGAGCTCTACCCCGGCAGGCACGAACCGATCGTTAGTCAGGCGCTCTTCGACCGGGTGCAAGAAGTGATGGACATGCGCAGCCGTCCGGGGCAGCGTGACCGGGTTCTGCAGCACTACTTGAAGGGCGGATTGTTCTGCGATCGGTGCCACGGCGCTGGCCGCACCGCTCGCCTGATCTACACCGAGGCCACGGGGCGCAATGGCAAACGGTATTGCTACTTCCTGTGCCGTGGTCGCCAGGAAGGGCTCTGCGAGCTGCCCCACTTGCCGGCCGAACAGGTTGAGCAGGCCATCGTCGATCACTATGCGACGCTGAGCTTGCCCGCCGAGTTCGTCGCGGACGTGCGCACCGTCCTGAGCGAAGCCCTGGCCGACCAACAAGCCAGTACCAAAGAGATGCACGCCGGGCTGACGCGGCGGCTCAAGGAACTGGATACGAAGGAGGAGCGGCTCCTCGATCTGGCCACTGACGGCGAACTCCCCCAGGCCAAGATCAAGGCCAGGCTGCGACGCATCCGGACCGATCGAGCCCGTATCGAAGCGTCACTAACTGCAACAGGCGCCGAACTGGCGGTCGGGGTCGAAGTCCTCCGCCAAGCGCTGGACCTGATCACCAACCCCCAGCAACTGTATGAAGACGGCACCGACGCCGTCCGGCGACACCTGAACCACGCGTTCTATGAGCGGTTCTACTTGGATATCGACGGTGTGAAGGACGATCAGCTCCGCCAGCCCTTCGCCGACCTGCACGAGGTTGCCGGTATGCATCTCACCTGCACTCGGGCTGTCACCGGCTCGACCCGCACCCACAAGAGAGCTAGAAACGCGAAAGGCGGTCTTACCCTCTCCGAGGTCCGTATGGACCCCGTTTCGAGTAAGACCGCCCTTGTGGAGCTGCCGGGAATCGAACCCGGGTCCTCCGCCGCATCTTCAGGGCTTCTCCGTGTGCAGTTCGCTGTGCCTCTGCTCGGATCTCTCGGTCACGCGAACAAGCCGAGATGACGATCCCAGCCGCTGTTCGATGTCCCGTCCGACGCCGCGGCCGCGGCGGACGGTAGAGCCCTCTAGCTGATGCCAGGGACCGGGTCGAGGGCGAACCCGGGCTGACAGACACGCTCTACTGCTTAGGCAGCGAGAGCGTAGTCGCGCTGATGAGAATCGGCGCTTATAGGGTTACAGCGACGCTTATACGGTGGTCTCCTGCCTGCACCGACACGCTTCCCCTGAATCAACGTACGCAGTCGAAACCGTTCAGCCCCGAGCTGTGTTCATCGATCCAGATGAACTCCCGGTCTCGCGACCGGGCTTGTAACTTTAACACTCCGCGACCGGCGGATCATTCCATTATCCCGCTGTGGCGTGGCTGACACGAACCGCGCAGGTGAGCGGTGGTCAGCGCATGCCCTTGATGCGGCGGCCGATCTCGCGGGTGACCTCGCGCTCGGCGGTGCGGCGGGCCAGGTCCTGGCGCTTGTCGTAGTCCTGCTTGCCCTTGGCCAGGGCCAGTTCGACCTTCACCTTGCCGTCGCTGAAGTACATGGACAGCGGGACCAGGGTGAGGCTGGTCTCCTTGGTCTTGCCGGTCAGCTTGTCGATCTCGCGGCGGTGCAGGAGTAGTTTGCGGGTGCGTCGCGGGGCGTGATTGGTCCAGGTGCCGTGGCCGTACTCGGGGACGTGCAGACCGCGCAGCCAGACCTCGCCGTCGTCGATGGTGGCGTAGGCGTCGACCAGCGATGCCTTGCCCTCCCGTAGGCTCTTCACCTCGGTGCCGACCAGCGCGACCCCGGCCTCGAAGGTCTCCAGGATCGTGTAGTTGTGCCGCGCCTTGCGGTTGGTGGCGATGACCTTGCGACCCTTTTCTTTCACAGCACCACTCTAAGTGGTCGGGCAACGGGATTATTCCCTGGTCGGGCCGTGCTAACCGCCGCGTTGCAGCCACAGGTAGAGCAGCAGGGTCCCGATCCACATGGCGGACAGGACGATCGTGGTCAGCCGGGGGCGGCCGCGGCGCGGTGCACGGCGTGGCCCCAGCCAGCCGGTGTCCACGATCTCGTGTACTCGTGGCGGTGGGATGACGCCCGCATCCGCCGCCTCGGCCTCTGGTGGCCGCTCGGTTTCGAGTTCGTCACCAGCGCCGTTACCGGAATCCATGTCCGAAAGGTATCCCCACCCAGGGCGTTTTATACCTCCATTCGCGCGGTCGATACCGGACCGCAGGATTGCCGGGAAGTGGCGCTGTAGCGCGCCGTCAGTCCCAGTCGGGCGGCGGCACCTCGTCGTACTCCGGCGGGGGCTCGGGAAGCGGAATGTCGTCGGGTGCGTCGAATGCCGACGCCGCCGCCCGGCCGGTACGGGAGACGCCCTGCGGCGAGCCGCCCCCCGGAAGGCGGGAGGATGGCCGGGACTGCGCGCCACGCGACCGGGAATCGGGCCGTGCCGCGGTGGACCGCGCCTGCCCGGCATGGCCGCTCGGCGCGGCGGACGTACCCCGCTGAACCGCCGCAGCCGTGCGATCCACGGAGCCGGATACGGACTCCCGCGTTCCGGTGAGGGCGGATTCCCCTGCCCTGTCCACGGCCATACCGGTCGCAGCCTTTGCCGGCGCACCAGCTTCGGCAAGGTCAGGGGCACCGGCTCCGGCGACCACCTCGAGCACGCCCTCGCCGTACTTGGCGCGCTTGCCCTCGCCGATACCCGAGATGCCGCCGAGATCGGCCAGCGAGGCGGGTTTGCGGGAGGCGATCTCGCGGAGGGTAGCGTCGTGGAACACCACGTAGGCGGGGACGCCCTGTTCCTTGGCGACGCCCGCCCGCCAGGCCCGCAGCTTCTCGAACAGCTCGTTGTCGGCCGGGGACATGTCCGCGGCGGCCAGCCGGGACGCCTTGCCGGACTTGGGAGTTCGGGCCGCCTTGGCGCGTTCGGGTTCGCGACGCAGCTTCACCTCGCGTTTCTCGAACAGCACCTGATTGCTGGCCTCGGTGAGGGTGAGCACGCCGTAATCGCCGTGCACGGCCAGCAGCCCCTGGGCGAGGAGTTGGCGGATGACGCCGCGCCATTCGATATCGCGCAGTTCGGTGCCCACGCCGAAGACCTTGAGTTCGTGGTGGGCGTGCTGTTCGACCTTGGGGTTGCGCTTGCCGACGAGGATGTCGACGATATGGCCCGCGCCGAAGCTCTGGCCGCGCTCGCGCTTCAGCCGCAGCACGGTGGACAGCACCTTCTGCGCGGCGACGGTGCCGTCCCAGGACTCGGGCGGGGTGAGGCAGGTATCGCAGTTGCCGCACTTCTCGCCGGTCTGGCCGAAGTAGTTGAGCAACTGGGTGCGGCGGCACTCCACCGTCTCGCACAAGGCCAGCATGGCGTCGAGATGCAGTTGCAGCTGTCGTCGATGCGCGGCGTCGCCGTCGGACAGGTCGATCATCTTGCGCTGCTGTACGACATCACTGAGGCCGTAGACCATCCATGCCGTGGACGGGAGCCCGTCACGTCCGGCACGACCGGTCTCCTGGTAGTAGCCCTCCACGGACTTCGGCAGATCCAGATGCGCCACGAAGCGCACGTCGGGTTTGTCGATGCCCATGCCGAAAGCGATGGTGGCGCAGACGACCAGACCGTCCTCGCGCAGGAAACGAGCCTGGTTGGTCGCCCGGGTGCGATTGTCGAGCCCCGCGTGGTACGGCACCGCCTCGATGCCGTTGGCGGTCAGGAAGGCCGCCGTCTTCTCCACCGAATTGCGGGACAGGCAGTAGACGATGCCCGCGTCCCCGGCGTGCTCGGTGCGAATGAACGACAGCAGTTGCTGTTCGGGCCGATTCTTGGCCTCGATCCGGTATTGGATGTTGGGCCGGTCGAAACTCGCGACGAAGTGTTTGGCCCCGGTCAGATCCAACCGCTGGGCGATCTCCTTGCGGGTGGCCTCGGTGGCGGTGGCGGTGAGCGCGATGCGCGGCACCTCCGGCCAGCGCTCGTGCAGCATGGACAGCGCCAGATAGTCCGGCCGGAAGTCGTGACCCCACTGCGAGACACAGTGCGCCTCGTCGATGGCGAAGACGGAGATCTTGCCGCGGTCCAGCAGTTGCGCGGTGGCGTCGAGCCGCAGCCGTTCCGGGGCGAGGTAGAGCACGTCCAGCTCCCCCGCCACGAATTGCGCCTCCACCGTGCGCCGTTCGTCGGGGAACTGGGTGGAGTTGAGGAATCCGGCGCGCACGCCGAGGGCGTTGAGCGCGTCCACCTGGTCCTGCATGAGCGCGATGAGCGGTGAGATCACCACACCCACCCCGGGTCGCACCAGTGCCGGAATCTGATAGCACAGCGATTTGCCGCCGCCGGTGGGCATGAGCACCAGCGCGTCACCGCCGGAGATCACCTGGTCGACGATGTCCGCCTGCGGCCCCCGGAAGCTGTCGTAACCGAATACCCGACGTAGCACCTCGTGCGCGGCCTTGCTGCCGACGTCGGCACCAGTTGCGGACATGGTCTCGATCTCCGGGGCACTCACCCCGGCAATCCTACGGATCGCCGCCGACAGCGGAACCCCGTTGTCCGGTCTCCGCGAGACTTCGCACCGATTCTCCGTTCTCGCACCGCGTTTCGGCCGAAAGACAACGCACCCCACCCGATTCGGGTGGGGTGCGCCGATGTCGTCGCGATGTGCGGACACTCACTCCCGCACGTAGTACCGCAGCGCGGCGTAGGCCGTCAGCGCGGCGAAACCGACGCCCACCGGCAGGATGACGAACGACACCGCCGCGATGTCGTCACCGCTGATACCCGGCAGCACCCGATTGTCGAACAGATCACCCAGCGCCCGATTGATCACCAGCGGTTTGGCGATGAACAGTCCCGCCACCGCCAGCGCCGAACCCACCAGCGCCGCCAACACGGCTTCCAGGAGGAATGGCAACTGCGTATACCAGCGGGTCGCGCCCACCAGGCGCATGATGCCCACCTCGGTCTTGCGGGCCAGGGCCGCCACCTGCACCATATTCGCGATCAGCAGCAGCGCCGCGAACGCTTGGAGCAGCGCCAAACCGAATGCGGCATTGCGCAATCCGACGAAGAAGCTGACCAGTCGGTCGACGATGTCCTTGTCGTTGAGCACCGTCATCACGCCCGGCCGAGTCGCGAACTCGTCATAGATGGCCTGATAGTTCTCGGCGTCGGTCAATTTCACGCGGAACGACGCGGGCAGCCCCTCCTTGGTGACCTCGTCGGCCAACCCCGGCTGATCCTTGAAGGTGGTCTCCTTGACCTCCTGCACCGCCTCCTCGCTGTTGACGAACTGCACGCTGGCCACCTTGTCGTTCGCCTTCAGGTCCGCCTGCAGGGATTTACACGGTTCGGCCAGGCAGTCCGGGTCGGTGGTGGAGACGGTGTCGTCGAGATACAGCCGGATCTCGACGCGGTCCATGTAGAAGTTCTCGATCTTGTTCGCCATGCGCACCGCGAGCAGGCCGCCGCCGAGCATGGTCAGCGACACCGCGGTGGTGAGGATCATGGCGATGGTCATGGTGATATTCCGGCGCAGGCCGGTGAACACCTCACCGAACAGGAATCCGATGCGCATTACCGGCCCACCCCGTATACGCCGGTCTCGTCGTCGCGCACCAGTCGGCCGCGATCGAGTTCCACCACGCGCCGCCGCATGGCGTCGACGATGGTGTTGTCGTGGGTGGCCATCACCACCGTGGTGCCCGTGCGATTGATACGTTCCAGCAGCGTCATGATGTCCTGACTGGTATCCGGGTCGAGGTTGCCGGTGGGTTCGTCGGCCAGCAGCACCAGCGGCCGGTTCACGAAGGCACGGGCGAGCGCGACGCGCTGCTGCTCACCGCCGGAGAGTTCGCTGGGCAGCCGGTCCGCCTTGCCCGACAGCCCCACCATGTCCAGCGCCTCGGGCACCGCGCGATTGATGAACGAACCCTTCTTGCCGATCACCTCCAGGGCGAAGGCGACATTCTGCTCGACCGTCTTCTGTTGCAGCAGCCGGAAGTCCTGGAAGACACAGCCGATGCGCTGCCGCAGTTTGGGCACTTTGCGCCCGGGCAGCCGGTCCACCCGAAAGTCCGCCACCCAGACCTCGCCCGCTGTCGGCTTCTCGTCTTTGAGCAGCAAACGCATGAACGTCGATTTACCGGAACCGGACGGCCCGATCACGAAGACGAACTCGCCTTTTCCGATATCGACGGAGACGTTGTCCAGCGCGGGTCGCGTCGAGGTCTTGTAGGACTTGGTGACGTTCCGCAGGGTTATCACGGGGAGCCAGTGTAGCCAGACGCGCCGGCCACTCCGGCGCGCCGCGCGGCCTCGCGGTCAGCGCGGCGGCGGTGTCCCACCGTCCTTCGCGTCATTGTTGAGCACCGAGTTGACGATGGGGGTATACGCCGGGCGCTGCGATGCTTCGGGCTTGACGAAGACGTACAGCACGAATGTCGCGACCCATACCGTCATCAGAATCGCCGTGGATTGGCGGGCTTTCAGCGTGAAGCCCGGTGATTTACGCAGTTTCACTCAGACCCTCTCGGCGCAGCGCCGCGGCCACCCGCACCCGCAGCTCGCGCCCTACTTCGAACTGTTTGCCCGGCAGTGTCCGGGCGACCATCTTGATGTTCATCTGGTCGACGGTGAGATCTTCGACACCCATGACGGTCGGCTCGTCGAGCAGCAGCGATTTGAGTTTGCGATCGGCGAAAGCCCGGCTGCCGACCTCGTGCAGGATCTCGTTGACCCGGTTGATGTCGGCGCTGGCGGGTACGGGCACGTCGATGGCCGCACGCGCCCAATCCTTCGACAGATTGATAACTTTCACGATCTGACCATTGGGTACGGTGATCACTTCGCCGTCAGCGTTGCGCAGCGTGGTGATACGCAAAGTGACGTCCTCTACCGTACCTTCAGCGTCCTGTGATGAGCCCGTTACCGCAATGCGAACGACATCACCGTAGCCGTACTGCTTTTCGGTGATGAGGAAGAAACCGGCCAGCAGGTCCTGCACGATGCGCTGCGCGCCGAAACCGAGCGCCGCACCGAGCACCGCCGCCGGGGCGACCAGCCCGCCGAGCTGAAAGCCCAAGCGCTGCAATACTTCCAAACCGACCAGGAAGTACACCAGGGACAGCACCACCCAGGTGAGCACCTGGGCGAGCGCATGCCGATGCTTGGCCGCCTCCGAGCGCACCAGCGAATCGCTGCTGCGGAATCCGGCGTCGATCCGGCGGGTCACCCGATCGCGCACGTAGGTCACGAAGCGGCTGAACAGCATCGCGCCGACGATCAGCAGTACGATCTCGAGTCCGCTCGACCGGACCCAGTTGCCGAAGTCCGAGGCGGTACTCGCGGCGAGCAGCATCTGCATGGTTGTACCTCGAGTCAGCGCTCAGTGATGGTGCCGCAAAGGGTTACTGGTTGTCGCCGGACATCCGCCATCGGATGCCGCCCGTGCTCAGGCATCCTGATTCTGCTGCATGCGCCAGCGGATCCCGCTCTCGATGAAGGAGTCGATGTCACCGTCCAGCACCGCCGACGGGTTGTTGACCTCGTAGTTGGTGCGCAGATCCTTCACCATCTGGTACGGGTGCAGCACGTAGGACCGCATCTGGTTGCCCCACGACGCGCCCTCGTTGGTCTTGAGCGCGTCCATCTGCGCGCGCTCCTCCTGCCGCTTGCGCTCCAGCAGTTTGGCCTGGAGCACGCGCATGGCCGAGATCTTGTTCTGTAGCTGCGACTTCTCGTTCTGGCAGGTGACCACGATGCCGGTCGGGATGTGGGTCAGGCGCACCGCCGAGTCGGTGGTGTTGACGCTCTGACCGCCAGGACCGGAGGAGCGGTACACGTCGACGCGCACCTCGTTGTCCGGAATCTCGATGTGGTCGGTGGTCTCGACCACGGGCAGCACCTCGACCTCGGCGAAGGAGGTCTGGCGGCGGCCCTGATTGTCGAACGGGCTGATGCGCACCAGGCGATGCGTACCCATCTCCACCGAGAGGGTGCCGTAGGCGTACGGGGTCTTGACGGCGAAGGTGGCCGACTTGATACCGGCCTCCTCGGCGTAGGAGGTGTCGTAGATCTCCACCGGGTACTTGTGCCGCTCCGCCCAGCGCACGTACATGCGCATGAGCATCTGGGCCCAGTCGGCGGCGTCCACGCCACCCGCGCCGGAGCGGATGTTGACCAGCGCCTCACGCTTGTCGTACTCGCCCGACAGCAGGGTGCGGACCTCCATGGCCTCCACATCGGCGTGCAGAGCCGAGCGCTCGGCGTCGGCGTCGGCGACGGCCTGGGCGCGGGCCTCACCCTCCTCGCCCTCGGCGAGTTCGTAGAGCACGGGGAGGTCCTCGAGCCGCTGCCGCAGGTCACGCACGCGGCGCAGTTCACCCTGGGCGTGCGAGAGCTCGCTGGTGACGGCCTGGGCGTGTTCCTGGTTGTTCCACAGCTCCGGGTCGGCGGCCTGCTGCTCCAGCTCGTCGATGCGGCGGACCAACTCGTCGATATCGAGCACCGACTCGACGGTCTTCAGGGTCGCGTCGAGTTCGGCAAGATCAGCGGAGACGTCAGGATGCACGGTGTTCAAGGCTACAGGGCCGCCTCTCCGAAACTTAAGCGCCCGGCTCGGGTGCCGCGACGGGGTTGTGCACGCGTATCGCCGGTCGGGACCGGGGGAATCCGATGGATCGACCGCCCTCGAGCGGGCTGTCCGGAGCGAGCGGCGGAATGGCGTGTCGATGGGGAGTCGTCGGCCCCCGGGTGTTACCGCCCCGCCGGGAGTGATAAAAACAACCC
>NZ_JASCXP010000121.1:0-17542 GCF_030010695.1 Nocardia sp. CC201C | reverse complement strand
CGCTGGCCGGCTACGTACGCGGTGTCACCGGCACCCAGGACGTGGTGCTCAGCCTGCCCGTCTCCGCCCGCACCACCGTGGCGCTGCGGCGTTCGGCCGGTGTGGTGTCCAATGTGGTGCCGCTGCGCATCCGCTTCACCGACGAGAGCACCGTCGCCGATACCGTGCGCGCGGTCGAACTCCAGATCACCGGCGCGCTGCGGCATCAGCGCTACCGCAGCGACGACATCCGGCGCGACTGCGGCTACTCGCGGGACGCGCGCGGCTTCTTCGGGCCGATGGTCAACATCATGCTGTTCCACAGCGAATTGCGCTTCGGCAGCCTGGTCGGCTCGCTCAACATCATCTCCACCGGCCCGGTCGAGGACCTGTCCATCAACCTCTACAACGGGGAGGGCGGGCGCACCCACATCGACTTCGAGGCCAATCCGCGGCTCTATGGTCCCGCCGAACTCACCACCCACCACGGCCGTTTCCTCGACTACCTGGACCGATTCCTCTCCGCCGCACCCGAGACCGGCGTCGCCACCCTGCCGGTGCTCACCGACGACGAACGCGATCGCGTACTGCGCGAATGGAATTCGACCCGGGTGGCCCGACAGGAGGGCACCCTCGCCGGACTCTTCGCCGACCGGGCCGCCGCCTGCCCGCACCGCGTCGCCCTGGAATTCGAGGGCGAGACGCTCACCTACGCGGCCTTCGACGAGCGCGCCAACCGCCTCGCCCGCGAACTCGTCGCCCGCGGCGCGGGCCCGGATACCGTGGTGGCCCTGGCCATTCGGCGCGGCATCGACCTGCTGGTGGGCATGTACGCCGTCGTCAAGGCGGGCGCGGCCTACCTGCCCCTCGATCCGGACCACCCGGCCGAGCGCATCGGACAGGTGCTGGAACAGGCGCATCCGCTGTGCGTGCTCACGGTCACCCGCGACGCGCTGGACCTGCCCGTGGCCGAGCGGCTCGATATCGACACCGCCGACCTGTCCGGGCACAGCCCGCGCCCGATCACCGACGCCGATCGGCGAGCCCCGCTGCGCGCCGAGCACCTGGCCTACGTCATCTTCACCTCCGGCTCCACCGGTAAGCCCAAGGGCGTCGGCGTGAGCCACGCCGCCATCGTGAACCGACTGCGCTGGATGCAGCACGCCTATCCGCTCGACAGCGGCGATGTGGTGCTGCAGAAGACCCCCGCCACCTTCGACGTCTCGGTGTGGGAGTTCTTCTGGCCCTTGCAGATCGGCTCGCGGCTGGTCATCGCCACCCCGGACGGCCACCGCGACCCCGCCTACCTCGCCCGGGTCATCGCCGAGAAGGGCGTCACCACGGCGCATTTCGTGCCGTCCATGCTGTCGGTCTTCCTCACCGACACCGATGTGCGCGGCTGCACCGGGCTGCGGCGGGTGTTCTGCAGCGGTGAGGGACTGCCCGCCGCCACCGTCGCCGAATTCCACGCCGCCCTGGGTTCCGGGCCGGATGCCCCGCAGCTGCACAACCTGTACGGCCCCACCGAGGCCGCCGTGGACGTCACGGCCTGGCATTGCGCGCCCGGCGCGACCGATGTGCCCATCGGCTCGCCCATCTGGAACACCAGCACCTATGTGCTCGACGCACGGTTGCAGCCGGTCGCTCCCGGGGTGGTGGGTGAGCTGTATCTGGCGGGCGTGCAGCTGGCCCGCGGCTATCTGGGCCGGGCGGGCCTGACCGCCGACCGGTTCGTGGCCAACCCCTTCACCCCCGGCGCGCGCATGTACCGCACCGGCGACCTGGTGCGCTGGCGGGTCGGCCGCGTGGGTGTGCTGGAGTACCTGGGCCGCAGCGACTTCCAGGTCAAGATTCGCGGCCTGCGGATCGAACTCGGCGATATCGAGGCCGCCCTGCTGGCGGATGCCCGGGTCGCCCGCGCGGTCTGCGTGGCCCGGCGCGGCCGCGGCGGTGACGATCTGGTCGGCTACGTGGTGGCCGCGCCCGGCGTCGCCGAACTCGACACCGCCGAGCTGACCGCCGCCCTCCAGCGCACCCTGCCCAGCTACATGGTGCCGTCGGTGCTGGTTCCGCTGGACGAACTACCGCTCAGCGCCAACGGCAAGGTGGACCGCAAGGCCCTGCCCGATCCCGGGGCGGGGCCGCGGCGACCGGTGCCCACCCCGGCCGCGCCCCGCACCGACGTGGAGCAGCGGCTCACCGGCATCTTCGCCGAGGTGCTCGGCGTCGACGAGATCGGTGTGGGGGAGAGCTTCTTCGACCTCGGCGGCAATTCGCTGTCGGCGGCCCGCGCCGTCGGCCGGATCAACGCCGCGCTCGGCGGCACGCTCACCATCCGCGACCTCTTCGAACACCCCACGGTCGCGGCACTGGCCGCGCACTTCGACGACCACGGCCCCGACGATTCCTCGCCGCGACTGGTGGCCGGGCCGCGACCGCGGCACATCCCGCTGTCGCAGGCCCAGCAGCGACTGTGGATCCTCAACCGCTTCGACGAGCACGCGGCCGCCTACAACATGCCCCTGGCCGTGGAACTGACCGGGGCGCTGGACATCTCGGCACTGCGCGCCGGTCTGCTCGACGTGCTGGAACGGCACGAGGCGCTGCGCACCACCTTCCCGGACTCGCCGGAGGGTCCCTGCCAGCTGGTGCACCCGGCCTCGGAGATACCGCTCACTCTGGACCCCATCGACGCCACCGACGCCGATGTGGTCGCCCTGGCCACCGAATACGCCGGGTACGGCTTCGATCTGCGCAGCCAGGCCCCGATCCGGGTGGCGCTCTACGCCACCGGCCCGGACACGCACGTCTTCCTGGTGGTGCTGCACCACATCAGCGGCGACGGCTGGTCCATCGCACCCCTGGCCCGCGACATCATGACCGCCGTCGCCGCCCGTACCGCCGGGCACGCCCCGGGCTGGACGCCACTGCCGGTGCAGTACGCGGATTTCGCGCTGTGGCAGCGGGAACTGCTCGGCGACGAGTCCGATCCGGCCTCGGCACTGGCCCGGCAGCTGGCCTACTGGCGGTCGGCCCTGGCCGAGCTGCCCGATCAGCTGGACCTGCCCCTGGACCGGCCGCGCCCGCGGCAGCGGTCCACCGCGGGCGGCCGCGTCGAATTCACCATCGCCGCCGAAACCCGGCGTGCCATGGCCGAATTGGCCGCCGAACGCGGCGTCAGCGTGTTCATGGTGCTGCACGCGGCGCTGGCCGCGGTGCTGGCGCGGCTGTGCAATACCGGTGATATCGCCATCGGCACCCCCATCGCGGGCCGCACCGATCCGGCGCTCGAGGATGTCGTCGGCATGTTCGTCAACACCCTGGTGCTGCGCACCCGGGTGGATCCGGCGGCCGGATTCGACCGCATGCTCACCGAGGTCCGCGATACCGACCTCGATGCCTTCGCCAATGCCGACGTGCCGTTCGAACGCCTGGTGGAGGTGGTGAATCCGGAGCGCTCCGCCGCCCGGCATCCGCTGTTCCAGGTCATGCTGTCCTACGACAACACCCCGGACCTGCGCATCGACCTGGCCGGACTGTCGTCGCGGGTGCTGCCCATGGCCGTGGACGTGGCGAAGTTCGACCTGCAGCTCACCGTGCACGAGCCCGGCCCGGGCGGCGACGGTGCGCCGGACGGTCCGCTCACCGCCGAATTCGGTTATGCCACCGATGTGTTCGACCATGCCACGGTGGAGGCCATCGCCCGGCGCTTCACCGCGGTGCTCACCGCGGGTGTCGCCGATCCGAGCGTCGCCGTCGGCGATCTGCCGCTGCTGGACGTCCGCGAAACCGCGAAACTGGTGCCCATCATGGGATCTCCGGCCGAACCGGCGGTGACCCTGGCCCGGCTGCTCACCGACACCGCCGAACGCGTGCCCGACGCGGTGGCGGTGCGCTACCTGGGCGTCGACACCACCTACCGCGAACTCGACGAGCGATCGAACCGGTTGGCCCGGGTGCTCATCGAACACGGTGCGGGCCCGGAGGTGGTGGTGGCCATCGCGCTGCCGCGCACCCTGGACTGCGTGCTCGCGGTCTGGTCGGTCGCCAAGACCGGCGCCGCCTACGTGCCGATCGACCCGGACTATCCGGCCGACCGCATCGCGCACATGCTGTCCGACTCCGGGGCCATGCTCGGGCTCACCGATCCCGAATACCGCGATGCCATGCCGGACTGGCCGGGCAGCCGCGGCCGCCACCGCAAGTCCTACGTGGACTGGCTGCTCATCGGCTCCGCGGAACTGGCCGCCGAATGCGCCCGATTCCCCGATACCCCGCTCACCGACGCCGACCGGCACCACCCGCTGCGCATCGCGCATCCGGCCTACCTCATCTACACCTCCGGATCGACGGGCAAGCCGAAGGCCGTGGTGGTGACGCATGCCGGTCTGGCCTCGCTGGCACATGAGCAGATGCATCTGTTCCGGGTCACCGACAGCGCCCGCACCCTGCACTTCTCCTCACCCAGCTTCGACGCTTCGGTGCTGGAACTGCTGCTCGGCTTCGCGGCCGGCGCCACCATCGTGGTCGCGCCCGCGGGGATGTACGGCGGCGCGGAACTGGCGCGCCTGCTGCGCGAGGAGCGGGTGACGCACGCGTTCATCACGCCCGCCGCGCTCGGCACCGTGCCGCCGGAGGATCTGGACGACCTCGAAGCCGTCATCGTCGGCGGTGAAGCCTGCCCGGAGGAACTGGTCCGGACCTGGACCGATCCGCTGGCACGCGGCGGCGCGGGCCGCCGCATGCACAATATGTACGGCCCGTCCGAGGCCACCGTCGCCGCCACCGCCACCGGACCCATGGTGGCTGGCCGTCCGGTGCCCATCGGCCTGCCCGTGCGCGGTATGCGGCTGTTCGTGCTCGACGGGCGACTGCATCCGGTACCGCCCGGCGTGGCGGGGGAGCTGTATCTGTCCGGGCCCGGCCTGGCGCGCGGCTACCTGGGTCGCCACGGTCTGACCGCGCAGCGCTTCCCGGCCAATCCGCACGGCCGCCGCGGCGAACGCATGTACCGCACCGGCGATCTCGTGGTCACCGACGGCACCGGGCAACTGCGCTTCCTGGGCCGTGCCGACGATCAGATCAAGATCCGCGGCTTCCGCATCGAACTGCGCGAGATCGACCATGTGCTGCGCGCGCATCCGGGCGTCACCTTCGCGCTCACCGTGGTGCACTCCGACGAGCGCGGCACGCCGCGCCTGGTCGGCTACCTCACCGCGGAGGGCGATGTCGACACCGCCGCGGTGCTGGAGACCGCGCGCGGTCGCCTGCCCGGGTACATGGTGCCCGCGGCACTGGTGATGCTCGACGCCATGCCGGTCTCGCCGTCCGGCAAACTCGACCGCAAGGCCCTGCCCGCACCGGATTTCGCCGCCGCGACACCCTCGCGCGCGCCGGAGACCGACACGGAGAAGCGGGTGGCGCAGACCTTCGGCGCCGTCCTCGGCATGCCGGTGGCGGGCGCCGACGACAACTTCTTCGATATGGGCGGCAATTCGCTGCTCGCCACCCGCCTCACCGCCGCCCTGCACGCCGAGTTCGGGGTGGAGTTGCCGGTGCGCGCCATCTTCGAGGTGCCCACCGTGGCGGGGGTGGCCGCGCGGTTGGCGGAAGCGCCCCGGACGCGACGGGCGGCGCTGGCTGTGCATGCCCCGCGTCCGGAACGCATCCCGCTGTCGCTGCCCCAGCAGCGACTGTGGTTCCTCAATAGATATTCCCCCGAATCCAGCGCCTACAACATCGCTTTCGCGCTGCGAATCAGCGGCGACCTGGATGTGGCGGCGCTGCGGGCGGCCCTGGCCGACCTGATGCGGCGGCACGAGGTGCTGCGCACCGTCTTCCCGGAGGATGGCGACGGCGCGCACCAGGTGGTCCTGGACGCCGCGGGCTGCCTGCCCGACCTGGCGGCCGTCGAGCTCGACGCGGCCGAGGTCGACGCCGAACTGGGCCGGTTCGCCCAGCGCGGCTTCGACCTCGCCCGGGAGATCCCGCTGCGGGTCAGCCTGCTGCGCACCGGATTCCACCAGCACGTGCTCGGCATCGTGCTGCACCACATCGCCGCCGACGGCTGGTCGCTGGGACCGCTCACCCGGGATCTGGCCAATGCCTACACCGCGCGGCGCGGCGGCGCGGCCCCGGTCTGGTCGCCGCTGCCGGTGCAGTACGCGGATTTCAGTCTGTGGCAGCGCGACTGCCTGGGCGCGGAATCCGATCCGGACAGCGCCGCCGCCACCCAGCTCGCCTACTGGCGGCACGCACTGGCCGATCTGCCGGAGGAACTGCCGCTGCCCTACGACCGGCCGCGCCCGAGCGAGCCGACCCAGCACGCGGCGGCCGTGCGCTTCGAGGTGGCCGGCGACATGCAGCAGCGGCTCGCCGATATCGCCCGTGCGCACGGGGTGTCCACCTTCATGATGCTGCGCTCGGCGCTGGCGGTGCTGCTGCGCATCGTCACCGGCGGGCGCGACATCGTCATCGGTACCCCGGTGGCCGGACGTACCGACACCCGACTCGACGACCTCGTCGGCATGTTCGTCAACACCCTGGTGCTGCGCTCGGATGTGCACCCGGACCGGCACTTCGGTGAACTGCTGCAGGCCGACCGCGATACCGAACTCGCGGCCATGGCCCATGCCGAGGTGCCCTTCGAACGGGTGGTGGAGGCGCTCGGCGCGACCGCCGGCGGCCTGCGGCCGCTGCTGCAGGTGGCGCTCACGGTGCAGGACACGCCGCGTCCGGTGCTGCAACTGCCGGGGCTGGCGCTCGAGGCCTCCGAACTCGATATCGCCCGCGCCAAATTCGATCTGGAGCTGCGGGTGCTGCCCGGTCCCGACGCCGAGCAGCGGGCCTACGAATTCGTCTATGCCACCGAACTTTTCGATCGGCACACGGTCGAGACCCTGGCCGAGCGGCTGGTGCGCGTCCTGGACGCGATCAGCCTCGACCCGCGGGTGCGCATCCGCGATATCGACGCCCGCACCGACGCCGAATGCGAACTGCTCGCCCCGGCGTGGGGACCCGCGCCGGAACCGCAGTGCAGCCTGGCGGCCTACTTCGCCGCCACCGCGCACCTCAACCCGGACCGGGTGTTCCTCAGCGCCGACGGCACCGAACTCACCTACGCCGAGGCCGACGCCTACTCGAACCGGCTGGGCCGCGCCTTCATCCGGCGCGGTATCGGACCCGGCGACCGGGTGGCGCTGGGCCTGACCCGCTCCCTGGAATCGGTGCTCACCGTGCTCGCGGTGGCCAAGGCCGGGGCGGCGTTCGTGCCCGTGGATCCCAACTATCCCGCCGACCGGATCCGGCACATGCTCACCGACTCCGGATGCCGAGTGGGCGTGAGCATGTCCGATCACGCCGCCCGGCTGGAGGCCGCCGCCGAGGGCCACGCCATCGACTGGCTGCTGCTCGACGATCCCGGCCTGATCGAGGAATTCGAGGCCGTGGACGGCGGTCCCATCACCGATATGGACCGGATCACCACGCTGTGGACCGGGGATCTGGCCTACGTCATCTACACCTCCGGATCCACCGGGCGACCCAAGGGCGTGGCCGTCACCCACGGCGGACTGTCCAACTTCGCCGACGAGATCCGCGAACGCATGCGCGTCGAACGCGATTCGCGCACCATGCACTTCTCCTCACCCAGCTTCGACGCGGCCGTTTTCGACCTGCTGCTGGCCGTCGGCTCCGGTGCGACCATGGTGATCTGCCCGCCCGATGTGTACGGCGGCGACGAACTGGCCGCGCTCATGGACCGCGAACGCGTCAGCCACACCTTCATGACCCCGGCCGCGCTGGCCACCATCGACCGTGACCGGTGGGAGCTGCCGCACCTGCGGGCCGTCATGGTCGGCGGTGAGGCGTGCGGGCCGGAACTGGTGGCGCGCTGGGCACCCGGGCGGATGATGTTCAACGGCTACGGTCCCACCGAGACCACCGTCGTCATCAGCATCGCCGGACCCATGGTGCCGGGCGATCCGGTCACCATCGGCACCCTGGTGCGCGGGGCGCGGGCGCTGGTCCTCGACGAACGGCTGCGGCCGGTGCCCGTCGGGGTGCCGGGCGAGCTGTACCTCGGCGGCATGGGCGTGGCGCGCGGCTACTTCGACCGCTTCGGGCTCACCGCGGCCCGATTCGTGGCCGACCCGTACGGCCCCGAAGGCGGGCGGATGTACCGCACCGGCGATGTGGTGCGCTGGACCGGCACCGGAGAACTCATCTACCTGGGCCGCAGCGACCACCAGGTGAAGGTGCGCGGCTTCCGCATCGAACTCGGCGAGATCGACGCCGTGCTCACCGGGCATCCGGGAATCCGCTTCGCGCACACCGAGGTTCGCGAGATCGCGGGCACCCCGCGGATCGTGTCCTTCGTACTGCCCGCCGACGGCGGCGCATTCGACCCGGAGGCCCTGCGCGCACGCGCCGCCGACCAGCTGCCCGCCCATATGGTGCCCAGCAGCCTCACCCCGCTCGACCGCATTCCGCTCACCCCGGTCGGCAAACTCGACCGCGACGCCCTGCCCGCACCGCAGGCGGTGGTGGCGGCGGTTTCCCGGGACCCGGAGACCGACACCGAGCGGCTCGTGGCCGCCGTGATGGCGGAGCTGGTGGGCGGTGAGGGCATCGGCGCGGACGACTCGTTCTTCGAGATCGGCGGCAACTCGCTGCTGGCGACCCAGCTGGTGGCGCGACTGGCGGCCGCCACCGGGACCAGGCTCGAGGTGCGCACCGTGTTCGCGGCCCCGACCGTGGCCGGACTCGCCGCCCAGCTCGACGCCGGCGCCGGCACCGCCGAACTGCGGCCCGAACCGCGCAAACAGACACGGCCGGAACGGATTCCGCTGTCCGCGGCGCAGCGACGGCTGTGGTTCCTGGAACGCTTCAATGCCTCCGGGGACGCGGAGACGCTGGGCGCGTACAACATCCCCGTCGCCCTTCGCCTGCACGGCGAGCTGGACGTGGCGGCCCTGCGGGCCGCCGTGCACGCGGTGCAGCGTCGGCACGAGACACTGCGCACCGTCTTCCCGGAGCTGGACGGCGAACCCAGCCAGCGGGTGCTCGACGCCGACGCCTGCGCCATCCCGCTGCCCGTGCGCGGCGCGGACCCGGAACGGGTGCACGCCGAGATCCAGCGCATCGCCGCAGCCGGATTCGACCTCGGCACCCAGGCCCCGCTGCGCGCGGAGCTGCTGCGCCTGGCCGCCGACGACCACATGCTCGTCCTGGTGGTGCATCACATCGCCATGGACGGCTGGTCGCTGGGACCCCTGGCGGCCGACGTGGCCGCCGCCTACCGGGCGCACGTCGCCGGACAGACCCCGGAGTGGCCGGAGCTGCCGGTGCAGTACGCCGACTACACGCTGTGGCAGCGGGACGTCCTCGGCCGTGAGGACGATCCGGAATCGGTGATCAGCCGTCAGCTCGGCTACTGGCGCACGGCCCTGCACGGCATTCCGGAACTGCTCCAGGTGCCCGCCGACCGGCCGCGCCCGCCGGTGCCGAGCTACCGCGGCGGCACCGTGAACTGCCATATCGACGCCTTCACCCACCGCGAGCTGCAGGCGGTGGCGGCCGAGCACGGCGTCACCATGTTCATGGTGCTGCACGCCGCGCTGGTCACCCTGCTGCACCGGCTCACCAGCGGGGACGACATCACCGTCGGCACGCCCATCGCCGGACGCGGCCACCCCGCGCTCGACCGCATGGTCGGCATGTTCGTCGGAACCCTGGTGCTGCGCAGCCGGATTCGCGGCGGGGCCACCTTCGCCGAGCTGCTGCACCAGGTGCGCGACACCGACCTGGAAGCCTTCGCCCACGCCGACGTCCCGTTCGAGCGGCTGGTCGAGGTGCTCAATCCGGTGCGCTCCCAGGCCCACCACCCCATGTTCCAGGTCATGCTGTCGGTGCAGAACCAGCCGCTGCGGGTGCTCGAACTGCCCGGCCTGCGCATCGAGGCCGACGACGCCGACCCCGGCATCGCCAAATTCGATCTCCAGTTCACCCTCACCGAGGCGTGGAGCCCGGAGCGCGAACCCGACGGCATCACGGTGAACGTGAACTACGCCGCCGACCTGTTCGACGAGGCCACCGCGCGTCGGCTGGGTGAGCGCTTCGTGCGGCTGGCCAGCGCGGCCGCCACCCATCCCGGCACCGCGGTGGGCGATCTGGAACTGCTCGACTCCGACGAATGGTCGGCGCTCGCGCCGGTGCGGGGCAGCACCCCCGGACGGCCCATCACCTTCCCGCAGGTGTTCGAGGCCGCCGCCAATGTCGACCGGCAGGCCGTGGCCGTGCGCGCCGCGGGCACCCAGATCTCCTACGACGCGCTCGACCGCTGGACCAACCGGCTGGCCCGGGTGCTCATCGGACAGGGCGTGGGACCGGAAACCCTGGTCGCCATGGGCATTCCGCGCTCGGCCGAATCCGTGGCGGTCATGCTGGCCGTCGCCAAGGCGGGCGCGGCGTTCGTCCCCGTCGACCCGAACTATCCGGAACACCGCATCAGCCATATGCTCGCCGACTCCGGCGCGGTCATCGGCATCACGCTGGCCGCGCACCGGCAGCGCATGCCCGACGGAGCCAACTGGACCGTGCTGGACGCGCCGTCGTTCCGGCGGCGGGTGCTGGCCACCTCCGACGCGCCCATCACGGACCTGGACCGGATCCTGCCGCTGCGCATGGACAATCCGGCGTACGTGATCTACACGTCCGGCTCCACCGGCACCCCCAAGGGCGTGGTGGTCACCCACGGCGGCATCTCCAACTTCGCCGCCGAGACCGCCGCCCGGTTCGAGGTGCGGCCCGGCTGCCGCATCCTGCACTTCGCCACCCCGAGTTTCGACGCCGCCATGCTCGACATCCTCTTCGCCCTCGGCGGGGCGGCCACCCTGGTCATCACGCCACCCGGCGTGGTGGGCGGCGCGGAACTGGGGGAGGTGTTCCGGGAAGAGCGCATCACCCACGCCTTCATCACCACCTCCGCGCTCGGCACCGTCGATTCGACCGGGATCACCGAGATGCGGCACATCCTGGTGGGCGGTGAGGCGCTGCCGCCGGATCTGGTCACCCGGTGGGCCAACGGCACCAGCAAGCTCTACAACGTGTACGGGCCGACCGAGACCACCATCGTCACCGTCATGTCGGAGCCGATGGGCGAGGGCGTGCCCATCACCATCGGCGAACCCATCCGAGGCGTGCACGCCACCGTGCTCGACGGGCGGCTGCATCCGACGCCCGCGGGCGTCACCGGCGAATTGCAGCTGGCCGGACCGGCATTGGCGCGCGGCTACCTGCACCGGCCGGGGCTGACCGCGCAGCGGTTCGTGGCCAATCCGTTCGGCAAACCCGGTGAGCGCATGTACCGCACCGGTGACCTGGTGCGCTGGTGCGCCCGCGACGGTCGGGTGCGCGATCTCGAATACATGGGCCGCACCGACCATCAGGTCAAGATCCGCGGGTTCCGCATCGAACTCGGCGAGATCGACGCCGCGCTGGCCAAACATCCGGCGGTGGAGTTCGCGCACACCATCGGCCATCGCACCCCGGCGGGCGTCACCGCGCTGGTCGCGTACGTGAAGCCGCGCGCCGGCAGCGCGCCAACCGTCCTGGAGTTGACCACCTTCCTGGCCGACCTGGTACCGAATTACATGGTCCCGCAGGCGATCATGCTGCTGGACCGGGTGCCGCTGTCGCCGGTGGGCAAACTGGACCGCAAGGCGCTGCCGGAACCGGTGTTCACCGCCCGCGAGGGCTACCGGGCCCCGACCAACCCCACCGAAGCGGCGCTGTGCGCGGCCTTCGCCGATGTACTCGGCCTCGACCGGGTGGGCGTGGACGACGGCTTCTTCGAGCTGGGCGGCAACTCGCTGCTCGCCACCAAGGTGGTGGCGCATCTGCGCGCCGACGGCATCGCGCTGCCGGTGCAGGCCATGTTCGGCGAATCCAGTCCGGCCGCCATCGCGCACAAGCTGCAGGAGGCGCACGGCGATCTGGATTCGGTGCTGTCGGCCGCGCTGGAACCGGTGCTGCCCATCCGGGCCGGGGTCGCCGCTACCCGACCGCCGCTGTGGTGCGTGCACCCGGCCATCGGGCTGTCCTGGTGTTTCGCGGGCCTGCTCGCGCACCTGCCCGCCGACCGGCCGCTCTACGGTCTGCAAGCGCCGCACGTGAACGGCGCGGACAGCCACAGCTCCGTGACGGAGGCCGCGAAATACTATGTGGCACAGATGAAGACGGTGCAGGCCGAGGGGCCGTACCATCTGCTCGGCTGGTCGCTGGGTGGCCTCATCGCCCACGAGATGGCCGTGCAGTTGCAGGAAGCGGGCGAGGAGGTGGCGCTGCTCGGGCTGATGGACAGCTTCCAGCTCTCCGACGAACTGCTCGAACGCGGCATCCCGTCCATCGCCGACATCATCGGTGAGTTCGGTAGCGACCTGCTCGGGGGCGATACCGACATCGATCCGCGGATGAACCTGCAGGAAGCGGCCGAACTGCTGCGCAACCGGCCCGGCCCGTTCGCGGCGCTCACCGTCGAACACCTGGAACGGCTCTACGTGGGTTGCACCAATGGCGTCACCCTGGCGCACGGCTTCCGGCCGCGTGTCTTCGACGGCGACATGCTGTTCTTCACCGCCGCCGACGACGAGATCAACCGCGCCCACCCGGACCGCTGCGCCGACGCCTGGCAGCCGTACGTCACCGGCACGGTGCACGACCACCTGGTGCGGTGCCGCCACTCCGGGATGACCACACCGGAATCACTCAGCGTGATCGGACCGGTGCTGCGAGAACAACTGGGCGGCAACGCAACCGAAGGGGAGGAGACCCGATGAGTCTCGCGGTGGAGATCTCCGGACTGGTCAAGTACTACGGCAAGGTGCGAGT
The DNA here is from genome assembly GCF_030010695.1 of Nocardia sp. CC201C. Lineage (NCBI taxonomy): Bacteria > Bacillati > Actinomycetota > Actinomycetes > Mycobacteriales > Nocardiaceae > Nocardia > Nocardia sp. CC201C. Next base: position 4,675 of record NZ_JASCXP010000121.1, on the reverse strand, counting down.
GCTGGACGGGATCGATCTGGAGATCCCGTCCGGGACCGTCATGGGACTGCTCGGACCCAACGGCGCGGGCAAGACCACCACGGTCCGCATCGTCACCACCCTGCTGCGCCCCAGCGCGGGCACGGTGAAGGTGGCGGGTGTGAACGCGCTCAAGGAACCCGCCCGGGTCCGCACCCGGCTCGGGCTGTCCGGGCAGTACGCGGCCGTGGACGCCAACCTGTCCGGCTTCGAGAATCTGCGGATGGTGGCGCGGCTGTACGGCATGAGCCACCGGCAGGCCGCCGACCGCGCCAGTGAACTGCTGAGCGCGCTCGGCCTGGAATTCGCGGCCGGGCGGCGGGCGGGCACCTACTCCGGGGGGATGGCGCGCCGCCTCGACCTGGCGGGCGCGCTGGTCTCCCGCCCGCCGGTGGTGGTACTCGACGAACCCACCACCGGACTCGATCCGCGCGCCCGCCTCGATATGTGGCGGGTGATCGGCGACCTCGTGGACGACGGCACCACCGTGCTGCTCACCACCCAGTACCTGGAGGAAGCCGACCTGCTCGCCGACCGGATCACCGTCATCGATCGCGGGCGGGTCATCGCCCGCGGCTCCGCCGACGAACTCAAGACCTCCATCGGTGGCGACAAGCTGACCGTCACCCTGGCCGCCGGACAGGATCCGGCCCCGGCGCGCAAGGTGCTGGCCGAGGTGGGCATCGGCGAACCGGCCTACGAGGAGGGGACCGACCAGGTCGTGGTTGTGGTCGGCGACAGCACCCGCACCATGGTCGAAGCGTTGCGGCGGCTCGACGACGCGGGCGTGCACGTGGTCGACGCGTCCGTGCACCGGCCCAGCCTCGACGACGTATTCCTGTCGCTCACGGGCACATCCGCGAAGAAGTCCGCGCCGCGCCCGACGGGCGTCCAGGAGGAAGTGCTGTCGTAACCGGCAGCGGGGGGATCGGGGGATCGGGTGGGGATTCGAAGTCGTCGTGGCCGAGGAGGACTGGATATGAGTGTCGATGTGGCAACCGAACCCGCGCCCAGCGAGGACGCGGCCCAGGGGAAGGAGGGGCGCACCGCGCCGGAACATCCCGTCGTCGGCTGGCTACCACGGGTTTTCCGGGACAGCGCGATCGTGGCCTACCGCAATCTGCTCACCATTCTGCGGGTGCCGACCCTGCTGGTGACCGCCACCATCCAACCGCTGATGTTCGTGTTCCTGTTCGCCTACATCTTCGGCGCGTCCCTGGGCGGCAGCCAGTACCGGGAGTTCCTGCTGGCCGGAATCTTCACGCAGACAGTGGCTTTCAATGCCGCCTTCACCACGGTCGGGCTGGCGAACGACCTGCAGAAGGGCATCATCGACCGGATGCGGACGCTGCCCATGTCGCGGCTGGCGGTGCTCATGGGCCGCACCCTGTCCGATCTGGTGGTGAACATCCTCGCCCTGAGCGTCATGGTCGGCTGCGGCTACGCGGTGGGCTGGCGCATCAACGGCGGAATCGCCGACGCCGTCCTGGCTTTCGCGGTGATCCTGCTGTTCGCCTTCGCCATGTCCTGGGTCGGCGCGCTCACCGGACTGCTGTCGCCCAGCGTGGAGGTGGCCCAGAGCGCCGGACTCATCTGGCTCTTCCCGCTCACCTTCATCTCCTCGGCGTTCATCTCCGGCGAGACCCTGCCCGGCCCGCTGCGCACCATCGCCGAATGGAATCCCATCACCGCCGTGTCGGCGGCGGGGCGCAAACTCTTCGACAACGGCGCGCCCCCGACGTTCGTACCCGCCGACGGCTGGCCCGCCGACCACTGCATCGAATACGCGGTGCTGTGCTCGCTCGGCATCCTCGCCATCGCGGTACCGCTGGCCCTGCTCCAGTACCGCAAGGTCGCCAGCCACTGAGGCCCTCGAGCCACTGAGGTACCGAGCGGCCGTGCGCGACCGCTCGCACACCGGTGATCGTTTGGCATCGCGATTCATGGGTACCTCGGCGCAGACCGGCGTCGATCGAGGAGGGACCCGTGACGACCGACTCGTCGAGCGAGGTGCGCGAGCTGGTCGCCGCTCGGCCGTATCCCGCGCGGTTCGCGCCCAAGGGCTCACGACTGTGGCGACTGCTCACCACCACCGATCCCAAACTGCTCGGGATCATGTACCTGACCACCGCGACCGCGTTCTTCCTCATCGGCGGCCTGATGGCGCTGCTCATGCGGGGCGAGCTGGCCCGGCCGGGGCTGCGATTCCTCTCACCCGAGCAGTACAACCAGCTGTTCACCATGCACGGCACCATCATGCTGCTGTTCTATGCCACCCCGGTGGTGTTCGGTTTCGCCAATGCGGTGCTGCCGTTGCAGATCGGGGCCCCGGATGTGGCGTTTCCACGGTTGAACGCGCTCAGCTACTGGCTGTATCTGTTCGGCGCGACCATGGCGACCGCCGGATTCGTCACCCCCGGCGGTGCGGCCGGGTTCGGCTGGACCGGCTACACCCCGCTGAGCCTGATGACGAACTCGCCCGGGGTGGGCGCGGATCTCTGGATCATGGGACTGGTCGTCTCGGGACTGGGCACCATCCTGGCCGCGGTCAATATGCTGACCACGGTGGTGTGCCTGCGCTGTCCGGGCATGACCATGTTCCGGATGCCGCTGTTCGTCTGGAATATCGTCGTCACCAGCGTGCTGGTGCTGCTCGCCTTTCCCATCCTCACCGCCGCGCTGCTGGCGTTGGCCTACGACCGGCATCTGGGCGGGCATATCTACGATCCCGCGAGCGGCGGCGCGGTGCTGTGGCAGCACCTGTTCTGGTTCTTCGGACATCCCGAGGTGTACATCGTCGCGCTGCCCTTCTTCGGCATCATCAGCGAGATCATCCCGGTGTTCAGCCGCAAACCGCTGTTCGGCTATGTCGCGCTGGTGTACGCCACCCTCGCCATCGGCGGACTGTCGGTGGCGGTGTGGGCGCACCACATGTACGCCACCGGTGCGGTGCTGCTGCCGTTCTTCTCCCTCATGACCTTCCTGATCGCGGTGCCGACCGGCGTGAAATTCTTCAATTGGATCGCGACCATGTGGCGCGGGCAGCTGACCTTCGAAACCCCCATGCTGTTCGCGGTCGGCTTCATCGTCACCTTCCTGCTGGGCGGTCTGTCGGGAGTGATCCTCGCCAGCCCGCCGCAGGACTGGCATGTCACCGACACCTACTTCGTGGTCGCGCACTTCCACTACGTGCTGTTCGGCACCATCGTCTTCGCGACCTTCGCCGGGATCTACTTCTGGTTCCCCAAGCTCACCGGGCGGCTGTTGGACGAGCGCATCGGCCGCCTCCACTTCTGGACCACGCTCATCGGCTTCCACCTCACCTTCCTGGTGCAGCACTGGCTCGGTAACGAGGGCATGCCGCGCCGGTACGCCGACTATCTGCCCGACGACGGCTTCACCGCGCTGAACACGATCTCGACCATCGGATCGTTCGTGCTGGGCGTGTCGATGGTGGCCTTCGTCTGGAATGTGTTCAAGAGCTACCGGTACGGCCAGGTGGTGGGCGTGGACGATCCGTGGGGATCGGGCAATTCCCTCGAGTGGGCCACCACCTGCCCGCCACCGCGGCACAACTTCCACGAACTGCCCCGAATCCGTTCCGAGCGACCGGCTTTCGAACTCCACTATCCGCATATGCGCGAGCGCATGCGGGTGGAATCGCATGCGGGCAGCCGTTTCCGCGCGGGCGACGGCGAACACGACGAAGGCCCCCACGCCTAGGCGAGGGGGCCTTCGAATCGGAACGCGTCAGCCGCGCCGACGGTTCTTGAGCAGTTCCATCCGCTCCTGGAGCAGCTCCTCGAGCTCCTCCTTGCTGCGGCGCTCGAGCAGCATGTCCCAGTGGGTGCGCGGCGGCTTGACCTTCTTGGGCTCCTGCGTGGTGCCCTCGAGGAGCACGCCCTCCTGGCCGTTGCGGCACAGCCAGGTCGGCGGGATCTCGGCGTCGTCCGCGAACGGGACGTCGAATTCCTCCCCGTTGTCGGTCCGGTACCGCGCCATCCGACGCGGCGCCAGGTCGTGGTCGCGGTCGGTCTCGTAGCTCACCGCTCCGAGCCGACTGCCTCGGAGTACGCGATCTGCCATGGGTGCGGTCCCTTCTCGCCTGTCGGCAACGTTAACTCGGTGTCGACGCCTTACTGGAGCATCAACGCTTCGGTGGACGATTCGGTTCCCGTGGGGAGAACCCGACTATTCTACTCGCTGCGGCATCGGCCGGGTTATCGGCGTGCCCCTCGCCCATCCGGGCGGTGGTGAGCGCTACTCTCTCGACTCATGTCGCGCCGCCAGGGGTCGTCGTGTTTATGGTGTGGTCGGGAGATCGGCGAATCCGAGGTCGGGCGACGCCGACGATACTGCCGCCAGTCCTGCCGCCAGCGCGCCTACGAACATCGGAACAGCGTGAAGGGCACCGGAATTCCCGAGGATTCGGTGGTGCTGTCGGCGCAGGAGGTGTCGGATCTGTCCGACCGCTGGTTCGCCGCCCGCTGCGCCGCCGAGGATGTGGCCACCGCGGTCGCCGAGGGCGCCGATCACAGCGAACTGACCGCGCTCACCGCGCAATTGGTGGCCTTGGCCCGGGACGCCGAACGGCTGCGCTGAGCCGCTGTACGGGACTGAGCCGCTGTACGGGGCTGAGCCGCCGTACCGGAATGGG
>NZ_JASCXP010000120.1:0-17546 GCF_030010695.1 Nocardia sp. CC201C | reverse complement strand
CGCAGGGGCCGACCCCGAGCGAGGCCGAAGTGCGGGCGGAGTTGAGCTTCGTCCAGCACGGCCCGTCCACGTCGGCGGCGTCCACCGTGCGGAAGGTGGTGGCCCTGGCGGCGGTGGCGTTCGCCATGCTGATGGCGGAGGGGGTGGTCGGTGACTGGAGCGCCTTGCAGATGAGCGAGCGGCTCGGGGTCGAGGCGGGGACGGCGGCGCTGGCGTTCGCGGCCTTCTCGGTCGCCATGACGGTGGGGCGGCTGTGCGCCGATCGGGTCAGCGGGCGGTTCGGGCCGGTGGCCGTGGTGCGGTGGGGGTCGCTGCTGGCGGCGGCGGGATACCTGCTGGTCGTGGTGTCGCCGTGGACGGTGCCGACCGTGCTGGGCTGGGCGCTGTGCGGGATCGGGCTCTCCGGTGGGGTGCCGCAGGTGTTCACGGCGGCGGGCAATCTCGGCTCCAGGACGGCGGCGACCGATATGTCCCGCGTCTTCGGCATCGGCTATCTGGGTCTGCTGGCCGGGCCGGTGATCATCGGCTGGCTCACCGAACTCGTCCCGCTCACCACCGCCATGCTGTTCCCCCTGGCCGCCATGCTGGTGTGCGCCTGGTTCGCCCGCATCGTGGCTACACCCGCCGACCGGCCGCCCGCGCCGCTGCGGTCGGCCGCCGAAACGGAGTGACGCTCAGGCGATTCCGGATTCCTCCAGGCAGCGCGTGTGCTCGGCGAAGTCGTCGAGCATGCGGTGGTTGAGGGTGGCGAGGGTACGCAGATCCTCGGAACTCCAGTCCGCCAGGGCTTCTCGCATCCAGCGGCGCTGCACGGTGCGGATGGCGTCCACGGCGGCGCGGCCGGAATCCGTGAGCCGGACCAACTGGGCCCGGCGATCGCCCGGATCGGCGACCCGGCCCACGAACCCGTTCTTCTCCAACCGCTGCACCTGCCGGGTCACATGCGGGGCCTCCACATCGAGCCGAACGGCAAGCTCCCCCAGGCGCAGCGGCGCGTCGGCATCGGCGAGGATGCGCAGTAGCGGCACACTCGCCCGGTCCACGGTGATACCGGAGGCGGTGACGGCACGGTCGTGCCGCCGGGCCCGGGTGAGCAGGTACGCGAGCCGGGACATGGCCCGTTCCAGTTCGACGATGTGCGCCACGACGTCGGATGCCGCGCCGACCGTCGCCGTGGGATCGGATGCGGAGGTGGCCTTCGGGGGAGGCATGCGGTTATCCTACGAAACCTAATTACTTAATTTTGGTAAGTAATACACAAGGACGCCCATGACTTCCACCGCTGTGGCCGATACCGCCACCCACAACGGTCCCAAGGCACACCTCGGCATGACGCTGCTCGCCCTGTGCGCCGCCGGGCTGGTGGTCTCGATCCAGCAGACCGTGGTGATTCCGCTGCTGCCGCGCATGATCGGCCAGCTGCACACCGACGTCTCCGGCGTCACCTGGCTGTTCACCGCGGCCCTGCTCACCGGCGCGGTCGCCACGCCCCTGCTGTCCCGCTTCGGCGACATGTTCGGCAAGAAGCGCATGGTCATGGTCGCCATGGGCCTGCTCATCATCGGCTCGGTGGTGTGCGCGCTGGCCGAGACGCTGGGCGTCTACATCGCGGGCCGCGCCCTCCAGGGCACCTCGGCGGCCATGATCCCGCTGGCCATCGGCATCATTCGCGACACCTTCCCGCGCGAACGGCTGGTCGGCGCGATCGGCATCGTCAGCGGCACCATGGGCATCGGCGGCACGGTCGGCCTGCTGGTCACCGGCGTGATCGCCGACCACACCACCGATCCGCACCCGGTGTTCTGGCTGACCGCCGCCCTCGGCGTGGCCGCCACGGTGCTGATCCAGATCAGCGCCGAGAACAACGGCGTGCGCCACGGCGGCAAACCTGATTTCCTCGGTGCCGCCCTGCTGGCCGGACTACTGGTGAGCCTGCTATTGGGCATCAGCCAGGGGCCACGCTGGGGTTGGACCTCCGGATCGGTGCTGGCGCTGTTCGCCGCCGCCACGGCGCTGACCGTGATCTGGGTGCTGGTGGAACTGAAGGTGAAACAGCCGCTGGTCCGGTTGCAACTGCTGGTCGGCCCGCAGTCGCTGTCGGCGAACCTCGCGTCGGCGCTGCTCGGATTCGCCTTGTTCGGATCGTTCACGCTCATCTCGAATTTCATCCAGACCCCGGCCGATCAGGTCGGCTACGGCCTGTCCGGTTCGGTGCTGGCGGTCGGCCTCTACGGCATTCCGAGCGCGGTGCTGATGACCTTCTTCTCCTTCCGCACCGGCCGCATCGCCGCCCACATCGGACCCGCCTACACGCTGGCCATCGGCGCGACCTTCGCGGGGCTGTCCATGGCCTGGCTGGCGGTGTTCCACGATCACGGCTATCACATGGTGATCTCGAATATCTTGCAGGGCACCGGATTCGGCATCGGCTACGCGGCACTCGGCACACTCGCGGTGCGGCACGTGCCGATGAGCGAGAGCGGGATCGCCAGCGGCATCAACTCGCTGGTGCGCACGGCGGGCGGCAGTATCGCGGGTGCGGTCACCGCGTCCATTCTGTCGGCGCACGTCATCGCGGGTACCCGGGTGCCGACGCTGGACGCCTATGTGGCGAGCTTCGCCATCCTGGCCGTCGGCGCGTTCCTCGCCGCGGCCGTCGCGGTCGGCCACGGCCTGCGCCACCGGGGCGATTAGACCGCACCGAGCACCTCGAGCCGCTCGCCGTCGACGATCACCGCGTCGTCGTCGGTGAGCGCCCAGTGCGCGACGCCGCCGATCCGGTACTCCTGGGACAGTTTCCGGCTCAGCCCCTCGGGATCGGTGGGGGAATCCAGATGCGGGACGATGCGGTGATCGACCAGACCCAGTCCGTCCCACAGCACATCGCCGCCGCAGGCCGTGCGCACCTCGTCCGGATCGTCCATGGCTTCCAGGCCGTGCAGATCCGGGGTCATGACGCACGCGCCCGCGCTGTAACCGGCATAGACGAGCGCGTCCGCGTCGAGCAGCCGCCGGAGCGCGAGATCGGCTCCGCTGCGGGCGAATTGGGCGCGCAGCACGAAGGTGTTGCCGCCGCGCACCCACACCATCGGAAATCCGGTGAGGGTCTCCTCCAGGTCCGCGGCGCGGCCCACGTAGTCGCGCAGGTCCACCACCTCGGGCTCGAATCCCGAGCGGCGCAGCGGAACCAGATCACTGGTCACCGCGCTGGCCCACGCCGAGGGCCAGGCATCGCAGGCATTGGCTATCACCGCCACCCGCCCCGGCGCGCCGACCAGCTCGAGCAGCCGATCGTAGTGCGCCCCGAAGCGGTAGCTGGACAGGAACAGGCGCACGGAATCAGATGGTGAACGCCAGGCTGCGCACCAGGCGGTCGCCGAGGTCGGTGTCACCGCTGAGCGCGATCTCGTCGGCGTGCGCCGCCGCGTTCGTGCGACCCCCGCGCAGTCGGGCGAACAGGCCCGAGTCCAGGCCGACGACCACGGTGGCGGGACCGTCGAGGGCCTCGACCTGATGCGCCCGGCCGCCGTCCACCGCGAGGTGCACGGTATGCGGTGTGGCACCGCCGATCTCGAAGGTGATACGCGAACCATCGGATGCGCCCGCGCCTTTCACCGCGGCACGGCCGAGACCGACTACGAGTTCCGGGAAGACCGACTCCGCGCGCGGGCTGCTCTCGTCCACCGTCACCCGCAGGCCGTCGGCGATATCGAGTTCGTGCATCCAACAGTCGAAGATCCGCACCCGCATGAAGCGGCCGTAGGGCACCATGCCCACCGGTGAGGGCACGGGCGCGGCCCACGCCGCGTCGTCCATGGCGGCCAGGGCCTTGCGGCGGCGGTCGGTGACCTCGCGGAAACGGACCATGAGTTCCGCGCCGGAGAGGGGGCGCAGCGATTCGATCCACTTCTCGTTGAACGCGCCCACCTCGTTGCGGACGTGTTCGTATCCGGTCACGTCCGCCTCGGGCGGCATCTCACCGAGCAGCATGGATTCGGTCCCGATGACGTGGGCGATCACGTCGAAGACCGTCCACCCGGGCAGCGACGACGCCGTGCGCCAGCCGCCCTCGTCGAGTCCGTCCACCAGGTGGGCGAGCGCGTCCCACTGATCGGACAGATCGGCGGTGATCCGTTCCCGGTCCGGCACGGTGTCGGTCATGCGTTGGTTTCCTTCTCCTCGTCGGCGAGCCGGTCCAGTCCGGCGCGAATGGCGGCCGCGGTGCTGTCGCGGTCGTGTGGTCGCCGCAGCAGCAGGCCCGTGGCGAAGCGGAGTTTGTCGCCGCTGTGCCGGGGCACGACGTGCAGATGCACATGGTCGACGGTCTGGAAGGCGGCCTTGCCGTCGTTGATCAGCAGGTTCGCACCGTCCACCCGGAGATCGCTGCGCCGCATGGCCTTGGCGAGCCGATGACCGAAGGCGAACAGTCGCGCGCCGAGGGCCGGGTCGAGCGTGTCGAGGTCGCCGGAGTGCCATTTCGGGATGACGAGCGTATGCCCCCGCGTGATGGGCCGGATGTCGAGGAACGCCAGCAGGGTGTCGTCCTCGTGGATCTTGGTGGCGGGTGCGGTGCCCGCCACGATCCGGCAAAAGATGCAGCCACTCACCCCGCTGAGATTACGGCGTAAGAGTGAGCCGCGACACCCCCGGGCGCGGGCGCAGCGCGCTCACCTGCTGGCACACCCGAAAGTAAGCAACCTGCCTGGCAGGTACGTACTTGCCGCTGGTCACCGCTCACCCCACACTGTGACAGCCATCTCCACTAAGCTCACCGCGAGCCGGGTATGGTTGCGAGAATTGTCTAGAACTTACTGCGCAGTAAGTTCGCAGGCGGTCCGGCCTCACCACGAGAAGGAAGTTTGACAAGTGGACACAACGCAGAGCGCACAGCACGATGCGCCCCGCGGTGCGCGCGTCGGCGTGGTTCGCGAGACGAACACGGACGAACGACGCGTCGCATTGGTGCCGAAGATCATTCCGTCACTGCTGAAGCAGGGTGTGGAGGTGATCGTCGAGTCCGGCGCCGGGCTGGGCGCGCTCATTCCCGACGAACTGTATACCGACGCGGGCGCGACCATCGGCGATCCGTGGAATGCCGACGTGATCGTCAAGGTCGCGCCGCCCAATGACGCCGAGATCGCCAAGCTGTCGTCCGGTCAGACCCTGATCGGCTTCCTGGCCCCGCGCAACGCCGACAACAAGATCGGCGCGCTGAAGGCCGCCGGCGTGCAGGCGTTCGCGGTGGAGGCCATTCCGCGGATCTCGCGCGCCCAGGTCATGGACGCGCTGTCCTCGCAGGCGAATGTGGCCGGATACAAGGCCGTGCTGCTGGCCGCGTCGGAATCCACCCGCTTCTTCCCCATGCTGACCACCGCCGCGGGCACCGTGAAGCCCGCGACCGTGCTGGTGCTCGGCGTCGGCGTGGCCGGGCTGCAGGCGCTGGCCACCGCCAAGCGCCTGGGTGGGCGCACCACCGGTTACGACGTGCGGCCCGAGGTCGCCGATCAGGTGCGTTCGGTCGGCTCGCAGTGGCTGGACCTGGGCATCGACGCCGCCGGTGAGGGCGGGTACGCCCGCGAGCTCACCGACGAGGAGAAGGCCCAGCAACAGCAGGCCCTCGAGGACGCCATCAAGGGCTTCGACGTGGTGATCACCACCGCGCTGGTGCCGGGCCGTCCCGCCCCGCGCCTGGTCACCGCCGCCGCCGTGGAGGGCATGAAGCCGGGCAGCGTGATCGTGGACCTGGCCGGTGAGACCGGCGGCAACTGCGAGCTGACCGAACCCGGCAAGACCGTGGTCCGCCACGACGTCACCATCTGCTCGCCGCTGAACCTGCCCGCCACCATGCCCGAGCACGCCAGCGAGCTGTACTCGAAGAACATCTCCGCCCTCCTGGAACTCATGCTGAAAGACGGTGCGCTGCAACCGGATTTCGAGGATCAGGTGCTGGCGGATTCCTGCGTCACGCGTGAGGTCGATGCCTGATGTACACCGAACTCCTGGCGAATATCGCCATTCTCGTACTGTCCGGATTCGTGGGCTTCGCGGTCATCTCCAAGGTGCCCAACACCCTGCACACCCCGCTCATGTCCGGCACCAATGCCATTCACGGCATCGTGGTGCTGGGCGCCCTGGTGGTGCTGGGCAAGGTGGAGGATCCCTCGATCGGGATGCAGATCATCCTGTTCGTCGCCGTGGTCTTCGGAACCCTGAACGTCATCGGCGGTTTCGTGGTGACCGACCGCATGCTCGGCATGTTCAAGGGCAAGAAGCCCGCCGCGTCCGGCGAGTCTGCGAAGGCGGGTAAGTAAGCCATGGACAATCTGGTCAATATTCTCTACATCATCGCCTTCTCGCTGTTCATCTACGGCCTGATGGGCCTGACCGGCCCGAAGACGGCGGTACGCGGCAACTGGATCGCCGCGGCCGGTATGGCTATCGCCGTGGTCGCCACCCTGATCGCGGTGCGCGACACCGGCAACTGGATCATCATCGCCGCCGGTCTGATCGTCGGCGTGGTACTGGGCGTGCCCCCGGCCAAGTTCACCAAGATGACCGAGATGCCGCAGCTCGTCGCCGCGTTCAACGGCGTCGGCGGCGGCACTGTCGCCCTCATCGCCTGGGCGGAATTCCTGGATACCAGCGGCTTCTCGAACTTCCAGCACGGTGAGGAACCGACCGTGCACATCGTGATCGGCTCACTGTTCGCGGCCATCATCGGTTCGGTGTCGTTCTGGGGTTCGCTGATCGCCTTCGGCAAGCTGCAGGAGATCCTGCCCGGCAAGCCGATCGGCATCGGCCGACTACAGCAGCCGCTGAACCTGCTGCTGCTGGCTGGATCCATCGTGGCCGCGGTCGTCATCGGCATCTCCGCCGCCGACGGCGGCGCGTCGGGCTGGTGGATGGTCGCGGTGCTGGTGCTGGCGGGCGTGCTCGGCCTCATGGTGGTGCTGCCCATCGGCGGCGCGGACATGCCCGTGGTCATCTCGCTGCTCAACGCCTTGACCGGGCTGTCGGCCGCCGCCGCGGGTCTGGCGCTCAACAACACCGCCATGATCGTGGCGGGCATGATCGTCGGCGCGTCCGGCACCATTCTCACCAACCTCATGGCCAAGGCCATGAACCGGTCCATCCCCGCCATCGTCGCGGGCGGATTCGGCGGTGGCGGAACGGCTCCCGGTGCGGGCTCGGGCGGCGAGGCCAAGACGGCCAAGGCCACCAGCGCCGCCGACGCCGCCATCCAGATGGCCTACGCCAACCAGGTCATCGTGGTACCCGGCTACGGTATGGCCGTGGCCCAGGCCCAGCACGCGGTCAAGGAGATGGCGGCCCTGCTCGAGGCCAAGGGCGTCGAGGTCAAGTACGCCATCCACCCGGTCGCCGGTCGCATGCCCGGCCATATGAACGTGCTGCTGGCCGAGGCCGAGGTGTCCTACGACGCCATGAAGGAAATGGACGACATCAACGGCGAATTCGGCCGCACCGACGTCGCCCTGGTCATCGGCGCGAACGACGTCACCAACCCGGCCGCCCGCGAGGACTCGTCCTCGCCGATCTACGGCATGCCGGTGCTCGACGTCGACAAAGCCAAGAGCGTCATCGTGCTCAAGCGCTCGATGAACTCCGGCTTCGCCGGTATCGACAACCCGCTGTTCTACGCCGACCACACCTCCATGCTGTTCGGCGACGCCAAGAAGTCCGTCGGTGCGGTCACCGAGGAGCTGAAGGCGCTCTAGTTCGGCACGGCGCGGCAGTTCGACACGACGCAGGCTCGGAAGGCCCGTATCCCAGTGGGATGCGGGCCTTCCGGCGTCAGGGCCGGACCTGGCGGCGGTAGGTGAGCTTGTCGAATTCGCGGCCGTATTCGTCGACGGCGACCACGTCCATCTCGCTGGCGAAGAAGCCGGGACGCACGTCCACTCGGATGAAGGAGTAGTTGCGGAAGCGGACCCGGGACCACGGGGCCGCTTCGTCGCGTGTGCCGCCGTCCGCCGTCCAGACGTAGCTGTTCGGCACCGCGGTGTCGGGAAGTTCGTTGCCGCGGTAGGACTCCCGGGAGCCGGGCTGGAATTCGTAGCGGGGCCGCCCGCCGCCGCCGACGGTGTAGTAGACGGTGCCGTCGGTCTCCGGATAGACGATGTCGTGGTCGGCGGCCACCCGGGTAGCCGCGCCGCCGCGGATGGGGTCGGTGCGCTCGAAGACGTGATTGTGGCCTTGGAGCACCAGATCGACCTGGTAGCGGTCGAACAGGGCGCACCAGGCGTCGCGGACGCCGCCGTCGCTGGCGTGCGCCTCGGTGGTGGAGTAGGCGCAGTGGTGGAAGAAGCAGACGATGAAGTCGATGTTCCGGTCGGCACGATAGGACGCGAGAGTGCGCTGCACCCATCCGGTCTGCGTGCCGCCGGAGTAGCCGGTATTGGCCTTGATCTCGTAGGAGATGTCATTGGCGTCCAGCGACAGCACCGCCACATTGCCGTAGGTGAACGAGTACGCCGAGGGGCATCCGGCCGGACCGTTGCCCGGGAAGTCCAGGCGCGCAAGGTGTCCGCCGTAGCCGTGGGTGTCGTAGGCGGCCTCCATGTCGTGGTTGCCGGTGGCGAACATCCACGGCGTGGTCGCCGCGCTGGCCTCGATGGCGCCCAGGTACACGTCCCACACGTACGGGTTGAACCTGTCGAATCCGCTGGCGGGCTTGCCGCCCGACGGCACGAACTGCGCCCGCTTGCCCGCGCCCGAGGGGTCGGCGTAGGCGATGTCCCCGGCGAGCACGTGGAAATCCGGTCGGGCGGCGGCGATCTGGCGCACGATATTGTCCGCGTGCCGCACCGTCGGGTCGTTGTCCGCCTGGTAGTACATGTCGTCGTAGTCACCGGGTGCGAGACCCGCTGGCCGCGAGGGCGTCTCGTCCGAACCCTGGTCGCCCATCATGGTGAAGCGGAAGGGCAGCACCGCTTCTCGGGCCGTGGGCATGGCGGTGGCGGCCGAGCGGATGTCGCCGACGAAACCGTCCGAGGTGCGCCAGCGGTAGAAGTGCGGCATCCGGCCCGGCAGTCCGTCCACGGGCGCGTGCACGTAGAACTGCTCGGCCGCCAGCACGCCCCCGTCGCTGCTCGGGATCTGGGTGACCAGGTTGCGCACCTCGGCCTCGGCGCTCGACCCCAGCGCGGGTGTGCTCCCGTGGTCGAGAAACACCTTGGCCCCGTGCGGATTCCGGGACAGCTGCGCGGCGAACCGCAGTTGGCTGGCCGCGTCCGCGCCGTAGCCGACGTGCAGGCCGCCCACCCCCAGCCGCGCTTCCTCCGCGTAGGCGCGCGCCCCGAACGGTGACGCGCCCACGGCCGCCACCGCGGCGGCCGCCGCCGACCCGCGCAGGAAGTTGCGCCGCGAGACCGCGTGCCGTCGCAGATAGCTCCGATGCCACTCGTGCTGCTCGGCCATGGTCATGGTGGCGGCGAGCGGCTCGGGAATGCCGGTATCGGGGATATCTCCGGCCGGGTTCAGGCGTGTGCGCGACATGGGATCGGATGCTGGCCGACGCCGATGACCGGAGCAATCGCCCGCGCCCGCACAATGGCAAATGTTTGGTTAACAGTTGCCGAGAATGCGGCGAATCGGACGCAAGCGGAGGAAACGTAAGTGGGCTGGCGGTACCCGCGGCTAGAGGTATAGACCGGTGCCGTGCTCCGGGCGCTCGTTCGCCACGGCATGCAGGTCCCGTTCCCGCAGCACGTAGTACGCCTGCCCCTGGATCTCCACCTCGTACTGATCCTCGGCCCCGAAGAGCACCCGGTCGCCGACGCTCACCGCGCGCACGTGCGAACCCACGCCGCACACCTCGCCCCAGGACAGCCGCTTGGCGACCTGCGCGGTCGCCGGGATCAGAATGCCCCCGCTGCTGCGCCGCTCCCCCGCGTCCTGATTGATCTTGACCATGACGCGGTCGTGCAGCATTTGGATTTCGAGCTTGGGATCGGACACGGCCCGCAGTGTACTGCGCCCGCGCCACCGGCCGGACGAGGAGCATGGACATGGGACCGGTTCCCCACTTCCGCGCGCTCGCCACGTAGTTTCTCCACTGTGGACCCGCACAGCTCTGCCCCCGATCTCGACTCGCTTCGCGCTCTGCTGCCCGACGGCATGGTGGTCACCGATCCCGACGTCCTGGGCGGCTACCGCCAGGACCGGGCCCTGGACCCCGACGCCGGAATCGCCCTGGCCCTCATCCGACCCACCGAGACCGCACAGGTGGCCACGGTCATGGGCTGGGCGCATGAACACCGGGTGCCGGTGGTGCCGCGCGGCGCGGGCACCGGACTCTCCGGCGGAGCCACCGCACAGCACGGCGCGCTGCTGCTGAGCACCGAACGTATGCGGGCCATCACCGTCGACACCGTCACCCGCACCGCCGTGACCCAACCCGGACTGCTCAACGCCGAGGTCAAACGCGCCGCCGCCGACCACGGCCTGTGGTATCCACCCGACCCGTCCTCGTTCGAGATCTGCTCCATCGGCGGCAATGCCGCCACCAACGCCGGGGGCCTGTGCTGTGTGAAATACGGCGTCACCACCGACTACATCCTCGGCATGGAAGTCGTCCTCGCCGACGGCACCACGGTGCGCCTGGGCGGACCCCGATTGAAGGACTCCGCCGGACTGTCGCTGACGAAGCTGTTCGTCGGCAGCGAGGGCACCCTCGGCATCATCACCGAACTCACCCTGCGGCTGCTGCCCGCCCAACCGCCGCAGTCCACCGTGGTGGCCACCTTCCCCACGCTCACCGCCGCCACCGAGGCCATCCTCGCCATCACCGGCGCGCTACGGCCCTCCATGCTCGAGTTCATGGACTCCGTCGCCGTCAACGCCGTCGAGGACGAACTCCGCATGGGCCTGGACCGCACCGCCGCCGGGCTGCTGGTCGCCCGCTCCGACGCCCCCGGTGAACACGCCGGACACGAAGCCGACCTCATGCTCACCGCCTGCGAACAGGCCGGAGCCACCGAGGCGTTCCGCACCGACGACCCCGATGAGGGCGAAGCCTTCTGCGCGGCACGCCGCTTCGCCATCCCCGCCGTGGAACGCAAAGGCCCGCTGCTGCTCGAGGACGTCGGCGTCCCGCTGCCGCGTTTGGGCGACCTCGTCACGGGTATCGCCGATATCGCCGCCCGCCGTCAGGTGCTGGTCTCGGTCATCGCCCACGCCGGCGACGGCAACACCCACCCCCTCATCGTGCACGACCCGAACAACCCCGACGAAACCGAACGCGCTCACCAGGCCTTCGGAGAGATCATGGACCTCGCCATCGCCCTCGGCGGCACCATCACCGGCGAACACGGCGTCGGCCGCCTCAAGAAGGCCTGGCTACCCGACCAGGTAGGCCCCGAGGTCATGGACCTGACCCGCCGCATCAAACACGCCCTCGACCCGCACGGCATCCTCAACCCCGGGGCCGTGCTCTAGTCCGTTCCGGCCCATCGGAACAATCCTCGTCACAAGGGAGTTCACTCGAACATGACCACCAGGCTCGAACACAATGTCGCGGCCACCCGCTACGAGATCTACCTCGACGACACTCTCGCGGGTTACGCCGACTACGCCGAACGCGTGGACGGGGACGTGCGGGTCCGCGATTTCCAGCACACGCTGACCTTCCCGGAATTCCGGGGACGCAAGGTGGCCGCGCAGGTGGTGGAATTCGCGCTGCGCGATTCCCGCGAGGCGGGATTCACCATTATTCCGACCTGCTGGTACGTGGAGAAGTTCATCGCCGAGAACCCGGAGTACGCGGATCTGGTGGCCTAGGTCAATGCCGGTGGCGGCGGGACGCCGCGCGTCGCCAGACCAGGAATTGCCGGTCGGTGGTGCTGACCATGGCCTCGATGACCTTCTCGTTGTCGAAGCCGGGTAGTGCCTGCAGGCGGGCGAGGAATGCGGTGTCAGCCGCCGAATGCGGTACCACGCAGCCTTTTCCGGACGCACTGATCAGCACGAAGAACACGTCCTCGGCGAACGGTCCGTCCGCCGTGGTGATGATTCGTACCTCCGACAGTTCCGTCCACGAAACCTCTTCCACTCGCCCGTTGTCCAACGTGCGCCGGACGAACCTGTCGTTGATTTCGACGCCGGCCATGAAACCATACTGCTCCCCTCACCCCGGCCTGGACAGCCCTGAAATCGAGCCCCGCCACCCGAAGGATAAAAAGGAAAACTCCGGCTAACCGCCCACCCCGCAGTCCAGCGGCGAGTCGGCCACCGGAGTTATCCCATGGCTACACAAGAGATTTCAGCTGCACGCGCGGATTCTCAGCCGCGCGTGCGAAATCCCGCGCGGTCCGCTCAGCGCAGAATGGCGCGCGACATGACCAGGCGCTGAATCTGGTTGGTGCCCTCGTAGATCTGAGTAATCTTGGCGTCACGCATCATGCGCTCCACCGGGAAGTCGGTGGTGTAGCCCGCACCGCCGAAGAGCTGCACGGCATTGGTGGTGACCTCCATGGCCACATCCGAGGCGAAGCACTTGGCGGCCGCGGAGATGAAGCCGAGGTTCTGCTCGCCGCGCTCGGCGCGGGCGGCGGAGGTGTAGACCATGAGGCGGGCGGCCTCCACCTTCATGGCCATATCGGCCAGCATGAACTGGGTGTTCTGGAAGTCGGCGATGGCCTTGCCGAACTGCTTGCGGTCCTTGGTGTAGGCGATGGCCGCGTCCAGCGCGCCCTGAGCGAGGCCGACGGCCTGCGCGCCGATGGTGGGGCGGGTGTGGTCCAGGGTCTGCAGCGCGGTCTTGAAGCCGGTGCCGGGCTCGCCGATGATGCGGTCGCCGGGAACCTTGCAGTTCTCGAAGTACAGCTCGGCGGTCGGGGAG
Source organism: Nocardia sp. CC201C (assembly GCF_030010695.1). NCBI lineage: Bacteria > Bacillati > Actinomycetota > Actinomycetes > Mycobacteriales > Nocardiaceae > Nocardia > Nocardia sp. CC201C. The sequence continues at coordinate 4,687 of NZ_JASCXP010000120.1, read as the reverse complement.
CCCTTGATGCCCAGCTTGTGCTCCAGCGGACCCACCACGAAGCCCTCGTCGTCGGAGTGGACCATGAACGCCGAGATGCCGTTGGCGCCCTTGTCCGGGTCGGTCACGGCCATGACGGTGTACCAGTCGGACTTGCCGCCATTGGTGATCCAGCACTTGGAGCCGTTGATGATCCAGCCGTCGCCGTCCTGGCGGGCGCGGGTGCGCATGGAGGCGGCGTCGGAACCGGCCTCCCGCTCGGACAGGGCGTAGGAGGCCATCTTGCCGGCCACGATGTCGGCGAGCACCTGCTGCTTGAGTTCCTCGGAGCCGTTGAGGATCAGGCCCATGGTGCCGAGCTTGTTCACGGCCGGGATGAGCGAGGAGGATCCGCAGACGCGGGCGACCTCTTCGATCACGATGCAGGTGGCGACGGAGTCGGCACCCTGGCCGCCGTAGGCCTCGGGCACGTGCACGGCGTTGAAACCGGCGGCGTTGAGGGCGGTCAGCGCCTCCTCCGGGAACCGGGAGTTGCCGTCGACGTCCTTGGCGTAGGGCGCGATCTCCTTCTCGGACAGACCGCGAATGGCCTCGCGCAGCTCGTGATGGAAGTCCTCGAGCTGGAACAGATTGAAGTCGGGGTTGCCCGCCATGAGTTCACTCCTGGTTCGTGGTTTCGGATCGCCGCTGCTCGCCAGCGCCATCTCCAGCATCTCGGCACTCAGTGCCAACCGTCGCCGAGTATACGCCGCCAAATCGCGGCCACATGCGGTTACTACCCCATCAGGCGGTGGCACGCAGTGTCAGATTCGACACGTGCGCGTCAGTCCAGGGTATCCAGGCGACGGGCCAGCAGATCGGCGACCTGCCGGGGCGACATGGCGCGCGGAAAGACCGCTACGACCAACTGGTCGGATTCATCCCCGTGTTCGGCACGACCCCGGGGTATGGCATCGAGTGCCGCCCGCAGATCGGCCGGGCTCGCGTCGGACTCGCCGCGCACCATCCGGCGCAGCAGATAGTTGTGCGTCGCCGTCACCGCCGCCGTGAACTGCACCAGCGCCAGATCCGACTCCCCGCGCAGGCGCTCGCGCAGATAGTCGGTGAACAGCCGCTCGTACCGGAACACCGTCACGATCTCGCGCTCCCGCAGCGCGGGCACCTGCCGCACCACGCGATACCGCCGCGCCGCCAGCTCCCGCCACTGCGTGAACCGCTCGAACACCCCGACGACCGCCGCGAGCACGCCCGCCCACGGATCGCCGTCCCACCCGTCCAGGAATTCCCGCGCCTGCGCCAACTGCGATTCGTGATCGGCGAAGACCACATCCTCCTTGGCCCGGAACTGCCGGAAGAAGGTGCGCCGGGAGATCCCCGCCGCCTCCGCGATCTCATCGACCGTCGTCGCCTCGTACCCCTTCTCGGCGAACAACCGCAACGCCTGATCGACCACGGTCAACCGCCGCGCGGTCGCGATGGCTCCCCCGCCGCCGCGTGCCTTCGCCGCACCGGCGGTCGCGTCGCGAACCCGCGCCGCGGTGCCTTCGCCACGCTCGGGCGTACCCCTGGATTCACCCATGCGGTCTCGAACTCAGCTGTCGCGGACCGGAGTTCGCGGTGTGGTGGCCACCGCGCTCATCCCAGCAACCGGGTGCGCAGGGCGTCGTCCTTCTCCAGCACGAGCTTCTCCAGATCGGCCTGGAACTGCTCCATGCGCACGCGCAGGTCCGGATCGGCGGCGGCGAGGATACGGACCGCCAGCAGGCCGGCGTTGCGCGCGCCGCCGATGGAGACCGTGGCGACCGGGACGCCCGCGGGCATCTGCACGATGGACAACAGTGAGTCCATGCCGTCCAGGTACTTCAGCGGCACCGGGACGCCGATCACGGGCAGCGGGGTGGCCGAGGCGACCATGCCGGGCAGATGCGCCGCACCGCCCGCGCCCGCGATGATCACCTGGATGCCGCGGCCCGCCGCCTCCCTGGCGTAGTCGAGCATGCGCTGCGGGGTGCGGTGCGCCGACACCACACCTACCTCGAAGCGAATGCCGAACTCCGCCAGGGCTTCCGCGGCCGCCTGCATGGTCGGCCAGTCGGAGTCGGAGCCCATGATCAGGCCGACCTGTGGCGCGGTGCGCTCGGTATCACTCATGATGCGGATCCCATCCGTCGGTCCATACCGCGTGCGACATCCAGTGCGCCGCGCGCTCGGCCTGCTCGCGTGTGGCGGCGACATCGTCGCCGAGGATATTGATGTGCCCGATCTTGCGGTCGGGCCGCTCACCCTTGCCGTAGAGGTGCACCCGGGCTTCCGGCATGCGGGCGAACAGGTGGTGCAGCCGCTCGTCCATGGACATGGCGGGGGCTTCGGGCGCGCCGAGGATATTCGCCATCACGGTGACCGGGGCCAGCGGCGCGGTATCGCCCAGCGGATAGTCCAGCACCGCGCGCAGATGCTGTTCGAACTGGCCGGTGACCGCCCCGTCCATGCTCCAGTGGCCGCTGTTGTGCGGGCGCATGGCCAGCTCGTTCACCAGCAGCTCACCGGCATGGGTCTCGAACAGCTCCACCGCCATCGCGCCCGTGGTGCCGAGTTCGGAGGCCAGCCGCAGCGCCAGCGCCGACGCCTCGGTCGCACGCTCCTCCGGCAGCTCCGGCGCGGGCGCGATCACCACGGCGCACTGGCCGTTGCGCTGCACGGTCTCCACCACCGGCCAGACGGCGGCCTGCCCGAACGGCGAGCGCGCCACCATGGCCGACAGCTCACGCTTCAGGTCCACCTTCGCCTCCGCCAGTAGCCCGACGCCGTGCGCCAGCTGGTCGTCCACGATGCGGGTGGCCTCAGCGGCGTCGGCGGGCATCCACACGCCGCGGCCGTCGTAGCCGCCGCGCACCGCCTTCAGCACGAAGGGCCAGCCGTGCTCGTCACCGAACGCGACGGCGTCGGCCGCCGACGCCACGGCGGTGAACGCCGGGACCGGCACGCCCAGCTCCGCCAGCTTGCGGCGCATGGCCAGCTTGTCCTGGGCGTAGACGAGCGCGCCCGGCGGCGGCTGCACGTTCACGCCCTCCGCGATGAGCGCCTCCAGGTGCTCGGTGGGCACGTGCTCGTGGTCGAAGGTCACCGCGTGCGAGCCGACCGCGGCCTTGCGTAGCGCGGCCAGGTCGGTGTGGGTGCCCAACACCACCTCGGGTGTCACCTGGGCGGCCGGGTCGTCGGGCCGTTCGGCGAGGACGCGCAGCCGCTGCCCGAGCGCGACCGCCGCCTGATGGGTCATCCGTGCCAGCTGCCCGCCACCGATCATGGTGACCGTGGGCATGGCCGAGGAATCGAAGGAACGTGCGCTCACGTTCGACAATATTGTCATGGTGCCCGGGGGCCCCGTGCCTGCGGGTTGCCGACCCGGTATCGCGGGCACGTAGACTCGGCCTCGTGTCATTTGTCGACGACGTGGTAAAACTGCTGCCCACACCGCTGCGGGATCTCGCGATCCGCCATCACGAACTGATCAAGTTCGCGATCGTGGGCGCCACCACGTTCGTCATCGACAGCGGCATCTTCTACTTCCTGAAATTGACCATTCTGGAACCGAAGCCGGTAACCGCCAAGATCATCTCCGGGGTGATCGCGGTGATCGCCTCCTACATTCTCAATCGCGAATGGACGTTCGAGAATCGGGGCGGACGGGAGAAACACCACGAGGCCCTGCTGTTCTTCGCGGTCAGCGGTATCGGCGTGGTGCTGAGCTTCACACCGCTGTGGATCTCGCGGTACATGCTGCACCTGCAGGTGCCGAATATCAGCCTCACCGCCGAGAACATCACCGACTTCATCAGCGCCTTCATCATCGGCAATATCCTGCAGATGATGTTCCGATTCTGGGCCATGCGGCGCTGGGTCTTCCCCGACGAGATGCGCCAGATCGAAGCGGAACTCGAGGATCTGCTCGGCGAGGAACAGCTCGGCCACAGCTAGCCGCTACCGCGGTTCGGCGACCACCTCGCCCTGGACGCGATTCGCGGCGGGCGCGCCCAGGAAGACCGCGAACAACGCCGGGCGGCGACGCTGCAACTCCAGCCGGCCGCCGTCGGCCTCGATGAGGGCGCGCGCCAGCGCCAGCCCCACACCCGTGGAACCACCCGCCGAGAACCCGCGGTCGAAGATGTGCGGGGCGAGCTCGTCGCGCACCCCGTGGCCCTCGTCGGCCACCTCCACGCACACCAGTGGCTCCCGGTCCCGCCCGCCCGTCACCGTGCGCACCGACACCGTGCAGGTGCCGCCGCCGTGCATGAGGGCATTGTCGACCAGCACCGCCACCGCCTCCCGTAACCGGGAACCGGTGATGGGCGCGCGCAGCGTCGGATCGCCCGCCAGCACCAGTTTGCGACCCGCCTCCGCGAACGGATGCCGCCATTCCGACACCACTCCGCGCAGTTCGTCGATCACCGGCACCGGATCGCGCTCGGCCGCGCCCTCGTCCCGGGAGGCGCGCACCAGATCGTCGATGGCGTCGGTGAGGCGATCCACCTGCGCCATCGCCTCCTCGGCCTCGTGCACCACATCCGGATCCGAGTACTCCGACAGCTCGTCCAGACGCAGGCGCACCGCGGTCAGGCGGCTGCGCAGCTGATGGGAGACGTCGGCCACCAGGGCATGCTCGCGTTGCAGGCGGCCCGCGATCTCCACGGTCGCCGAATCCAGCACATCG
>NZ_JASCXP010000119.1:0-17624 GCF_030010695.1 Nocardia sp. CC201C | reverse complement strand
CCGCCGGTGGCGGGGTGGCCGATGTGCATCGGGGGACTGTCGGTGCGGTGATCGCGAGCGAGGCGTGCACGGCCGGTGCGGCGCTGGTTGTCGACGAGGCGGATGCTCCCGGGCGGCTCGGGACGGTTCGCGCGGTCGTGGACGACTATCCGGGGCCGGTGGTCGTGGTGACCCGGAAACCGTTGACCTCGTATCCGGTGTGGTCGGGGCTGGATATGGCGACGATCCGGGTCGTGCCGCTGCCGGACGCCCGCATCGATGCGGCGGCGCGGGCCGCCGGGATCGCGGATCCGGCGGTGCGCGCGTGGGTTACGCGGACAGCGGGCGGGATTCCGCTCGTGGTGCACGCGGCCGCGCGAGCCCTGCGGGCGGGCGTTCCACCGACGGTACCGGGCGCGCTGGCCGACCGGATCGCACAGGAACTGCTCGAGCGGCTGAGCCGGGAATCACCGGGCCGCCGGTGGCAGCACGCGCTGCGGCTGCTGGCCACCGCCGGAAGCGCCGACGAGGCCGGGTTGGCGGGCGGGCCGGAGCTGTTCACCCTGGTGTCCGGGCTCAGCGTGGTGGTGCCCGGGCCGCTCGGCCTGTCGATCGCCGAACCGTATCGGGAGATACTCGAACTCGCCTACACGTGGCGGCAGCCCGACGGCCACCGAAAGGTGCGCGACCGCACCGCGACTCGCGCACTCGCCCGCCTGAGCGAAGAAGCCGACGCCGAACGCCGCGCGGCGCTGGCCGAGCAGGCGCTGTTCCTGACCGCGCCCGCACCGGTCCGCGCGACACTGTTCCCGACGGTGCCCGGCGACCGACCCGTCCACCAGGCCACCGCCGCGGACGCCGACGATATCGCCCGTCTCATGCGGCAGTGGAGCCACCGCAACGGTTTCGCCCCGGACCGGGCCGAACGCGTCGTCGACGGCTGGTCCGCGACCGACATCAGCAGCTTCCACCTGGTTCGCGACGAGGACGACCGGCTGCTCGGCCTGGCCAACCTCATGCCCATCGCGGACCATACCGCCGACAGCATCGAGCCACTGCTGCAACAGCATTCGGATGCGATCATCGGTGACCGCCGGGGCGGGCTGCTGTTGGGCGCGGCGTTCGGGACCGATCGGGCCGCGCACGCCCGCATCCTGCGCCATACCCTGGCCGCGGGCACGCGCGCCGGAGATCTGGTGGTTTCCACCGCGAACCCCGACTACCTGAACCTGTTGCGCGCGCTGCGTTTCGATCCGCACGGACCGCTGCGGGACGATCTCTACCGCTCCGGCCGCGCCCCCGAGGTGTACAGCAACGACTTCACGGCCGGGTCGGGTCGGCACTGGTTGCAGCGGTTCTCGGGGATACCCGGCGCGCCGACGGCCGAGGACGTCGCCGCCGCCCTGCGCGGCATCGACGACCTCGCGGTGTTGTCCGCCAGCCCGTTGCTGACCTCACCGGCCACACCCACCGCCCGGATGCTACGCCGTTGGCTGCGCGCCATTATCGCCGAACTGGCCGCCAGCCCCGATCCCGTCACCGCCGAGTCCGGAGCCATTCTCGCCGCTTACCACCTGCGCCCCTCCGCGACCCACGTCCAGGCGGCGTCGCGGTTGCATCTGAGTCGCGCCACCTACTTCCGGCGGCTACGTCACGGCCTGACCCTGATCGCGGCGCGGCACCTGCACGATGCGGTGGACACGAGCCGGTAGTCCGTTCCGGGTATCGGTGGCGCACGCGACCATCCGGACCCGATCCGGTTCCGCGTTGAGACGGTCGGTTCGGAGGCACCCGGGGCGGTGGTGGTCCGGTTCGGGGGTCGGTGTCGGCGGCCACCGGTGTCAGCGGAGGTGGGATGGTGGGCGCGTCGCCGGGAACGTCCGACGTCGGCGCGTGGGGTGGCGTCAGCGCCCGTTCGCCGAGAGGCTGCCCTGCCCGGACCGGAACGGCCTGGTCACGAAGGCCAGCGCGCCGAGGACCGCCAGGGCGTGCCCGAACATGGTGCCGTAGTACGGGGCGGGCAGCGCCGAGTCGACCAGCCACCCGATCCCGGCGCCCGCCGCGAAGCCGAGCCAGCCGCCGATGAGCCCACCCGCCACGGACCGCGCCACGGGACCGTGCCCGAGCACGACGCCCGCCGCCACCGCGACCACCAGCCCGATCGCCGTGACCGTCAACCCGGGCACCAGCATGTCCGCTCTCCGTTCCGTGGGCCTGCGTATTCACCCTCGACCCTGCCGGAAAACCGCTGGTGGCGGTATCGGGGTTTCCCCTGGAATCACACCCCGATGCCTCCGCCTCGAGGACTACCCCCGGGTGCTGCGGCGCATGCGGGTGAGGACCGTTCGAAGGCCGGGGCCAGTTCGCCGGGGACGCGACCACGATCGGCCTACGTCCGTGGACGTAGGCCGGGATCACCGCTGGCCCGGGCCTACTGCCAGCCGGGCCGGACCAGTCCGGACTCGTAGGCGATGACCACCAGTTGCGTGCGGTCGCGGGCCGCGAGTTTCATCAGGATCCGGCTGACGTGGGTGCGCGCGGTGGCCGGGCTCATAGCGAGCCGCTCGGCGATCTCGGCATTGGTCAGCCCCTCCGCCACCAGCGCCATGACCTCGCGCTCACGGTCGGTGAGCTCCGAAAGCGTCGCCGACGGAGCCGGTTTCGCGTGGGTGGCGAATTCGGCCACCAGCCGTTTGGTGACACTCGGGGAGAGCAGTGCGTCGCCGCCCGCCACCACCCGGACCGCCTTCACGAGGTCCGCGGGTTCGGTGTGCTTCACCAGGAAGCCGGTGGCCCCGGCCCGCATCGCCTCGAAGACGTATTCGTCCAGTTCGAAGGTGGTCAGCACGACCACCTTCACCTCGGTGAGCCGTTCCTCGGCCGCGATGATCCGGGTCGCCGCCAGTCCGTCCAGCACCGGCATTCGGATGTCCATGAGCACCACATCGGGGGTGAGCTCACGGGCCAGCCGCACGGCCTGCTCGCCATTGTCGGCCTCGCTCACCACCTCGATATCGTCTTGCGCGTTCAGCAGAGCCGTGAATCCGGCGCGCACCAGCGCCTGGTCGTCGGCGATCACCACCCGGATGGTCACGGCACCTCCTGTGCGCGTTGCGTATTCGGCCGCTGTTCCACCCGGGGCAGCGGCAGTCGGGCGTCCACGTGGAAGCCGCCGTCGGAGTCGGGCCCGGCGGACAGCTCGCCGCCCAGGGCATGGGCGCGCTCGGTCATACCCGAAATCCCGTGGCCGCCGGGCGAAGTGAGCACGGCAGGGGCGGTGGGCCGGGTGTTGTCCACGGTCACGTGCAGCTGTTCGGGCGAATAGTGCACGGTGACGAGCACTTCCGCGCCCGGTGCGTGGCGCACCACATTGGTGAGCGATTCCTGGATGATGCGCGCCGCCGCCACGTCCACCACGGCGGGCAGTCGCCGCCGGGTGCCGATCACATTGCTGCGCACCCGGATTCCGGCGGTACGTGCCGCCTCGGTGAGCCTCTCCAGATCGGCGATGCCGACGGTCGGCGCGGTGGGCGCGGCCCCCGCCCCGGACCGGATCGACCGCAGCAGCGCGTGCACCTCGCCGAGCGCGTCCCTGCTGGCGGTCTTGATCGCCGACAGCGCCACCGCCGCCTGCTCGGGTCTGCGATCGAGCAGTTCCAGCGCCACCGACGACTGCACATTGATGAGCGAGAGACTGTGTGCGAGCACATCGTGCAGTTCCCGGGCGATCTCCAGGCGTTCGGCGCTGGCCCGCCGTTCACGTTCGGCCAGTGCTCGTGCCCGCTGTTCCTCCTCGTGCCGTCGCGCCGCCTCCGCCCGCTGCTGTCGGGCCACCAGCACCGACCGCCGCTGCCGCAGCGCCTCGGCGAGCGCGACCAGCACGATCAACCAGGCCAGCAGTCCGAACTGCTGCCAGGCATTGCCGGTGTAGCCCCGCCACTCGGGCACCGGCCACACCATCAGCAGATAACCGGGGGCCACGAACGGATAGGAGTACCACCGTGATCCGGTGCCCCCCGCCGTCAGGAAGGCGACGATCAGGGCGAAGAAGACCGGCCCGTACCCGTAGCCGAACAGCAGGTACGCGGCGGTGACGGCCAGGACCGTGTAGAACACCGGCAGCGGGTACCGTCGCCGCGCCAGCAGCAGCAGCGGCCCGGCGATCAGCAGGCCGTAGCCGAGCGGGTCCAGCGCCCGCAGCGCCTCGCCGCGCGCGTTCGCCGCATACCCGCCACCGACCTGCACGATCAGCAGCACCAGCACCAGCGCGGCATTCCAGCGGGCGGCGTACTCCGGGCGTGTGCAACGTGCCCAGGCGGCGGCGAGCGGTGACACCTCCGGCCTCGGCTGATCGGGCGATTCGGTCGCCGCCGCATTCGAGGTCACCTCTGCACGGTAGCCCGGTACGTACCCTCCCGACTGGTTCCCGACCGGAAATACGTCTGCGTACGTATGCCGTATCGCGCGCCGCAGCGGATGTGTCACCGCAGCTCAGGGGTGGATTCTTGAAGCCATGAACGATTCGATCGCGGTCACCGAGAGGTTGACCAAACGCTACGGCCCGCACACGGCCGTGGACGCTGTCGACATGAGCGTCCGCCGCGGCGAGATCTACGGCTTCCTCGGCCCGAACGGCGCGGGCAAGACCACGACCCTGCGCATGCTGGTGGGCCTCATCCGCCCCACCGACGGCGTCGCGACCGTACTCGGTCGTGCGCCCGGCGATCCGGCGGCGCTGTGTCGCATGGGCGTCCTCATCGAGGGGCCGGGGTTCTATCCGTATCTGTCGGGACGCGACAACCTGCGCGTACTGGCCCGCTACCGGGGAGTCGGCGGGAGTGCGGGATCCGGCGGTGTGGCGGAGGTGCTGGATCGGGTGGGCCTGACCGACCGCGGCGATGACCGGTTCCGCACCTACTCCCTCGGCATGAAGCAGCGGCTCGGTGTCGCCGCCGCCCTGCTCGGCCGCCCCGACCTGTTGATCCTCGACGAACCCACCAATGGTCTCGATCCGGCCGGGATGGCCGAGATGCGGGAGCTCATCACCGGTTTGGCCGCCGACGGGCACACCGTCGTGCTGTCGTCTCACCTGCTCAGCGAAGTGCAGGAGATCTGCGACCGCGTCGGCGTCATCTCCCGGGGCAAGCTTCTCACCGAGTCCACGGTGCGTGAGTTGCGGGGCGCGGCAACCCTTTTCCTGCGCGCAGAGCCCCTGGAGACCGCCTTCCCGGCGGTGCGCCGGGTGGTGGGTGATCGGGCCGCGCTGCTGACCGCCACCGGCATCAGAGTCGATGCGGGTGTGGCGAAGGCGCCTGCGGTGGCACGCGCGGTCATCGAATCCGGAGCGGATCTGCTGGAACTGCGCACCGATGAGAAGTCCCTGGAAGAAGTGTTTTTCGAGATGACGGAGCAAGTGTCGTGAATGCCCTGCTGGCAAGTTCCCGTGCCGAATTCCTGCGGCTGCGCAAGTGGCCCGCCTACTGGATCGTGTTGGGCGTCTGGATTCTGCTGAACCTGACCTTCGCCTACCTGTTCAACTATCTGGCCTACACCACCGGCGACAGTAGCGGCCCGCCCAGCGGGCAGCCGCGCGAGGAGCTGCTGCGGTTGCTGCTGCCGACCGCGGTGCCCGAGGTGTTCACCCAGGGCATGGCCATGTTCGGCGGCGCGCTCATGCTGGTGCTCGGCGCGCTGGCGGTGGGCAGCGGGTATGGCTGGGGGAGCTGGAAAACCGTGTTCACCCAGGGACCTTCGCGGGCCGCCGCCGTCGGCGGGCTGGTGGTGAGCCTGGCGGTCACCGTGGTGTCCCTGGTCGTCGTCGCCTTCGTCGTCGATACCGGGGTGGCGGCGCTCATCGCCGCGAGCGAGTCGCAGTCGTCGGCGCTGCCCTCGTTCGGACGGATTCTGCTCGGCCTCGTGGTCGGCTCCGCGATTCTGGGCATGTGGACCCTGGCGGGCGCGCTGATCGGCGCGGTCGCCCGCGGTCCCGCCCTGGCGGTCGGTCTCGGCCTGGTGTGGGTGCTGGTGGTGGAGACGCTCCTGCGCGGGGTGGCGAACATCTTCGATCCGATCGCGCCGATCACCGACTATCTGCCCGGCACCGCCGCCGGTTCACTGGCCGGATCCATGCGCACCGCCGACGGACCCGCGACCCCCGGCGTGCTCGACATTCTGACCCGCACCGAATCGTTCGTCGTCCTCGCGGTGTACGCGGTGGTCTTCGCGGGTGGCACGGCGTGGCTGATGCGCCGCCGAGACATGGTGTGAGGCGTCGTGCGGGCAGGTCCGTCCGGTGAGGACGGCCCTCTCGCCCGCATCCAGCGGCAGGAATGAGCAGTTTGTCAATGGGCAATAAGGAATTTCAGTGTGCCGCGACCGGTAACTTCGCGGACCCCGAAGCGGAACCGCTCAGCAAGCAGGTCAGGAAGTTGAAGTTGTGCGGATCGCAACTGATCGGTGTACCAACTGGATTCGTTTCCGGCGGCACTGGTGCGCCGGCGTCGGCGGATGCGGACGAGGAAAGAGCGACGCTGGCGGCGAGCGCCGCGCCGATGAAGAGGCCGCCCAGCGCGCCTCGGTGCTTGTGCACTCGAACTCCTGGTGTCTGAGGTCGTGATTCGGTTCGTGGTCAGGTCAGCAGAGAAGTGGAGCAGTGCAGCCTGAGGTGCTGATCAGAATTCGCTTCATACATCTCCTCGTTCCTCTGATAAGCGCGGACCGCGTCGCCCGTGCTCGAGCTGTAACTATAAGGAGCACCGAATTCTCCGCGAGCCCCCAATCGTGGCGGCACCATGGTCGGCGGCACATGGAACCCCTGTCGTCCCCGGCGTCGTGAGGGAGTCCCGGTCGGCGACCACCGCCGCGACCTCGCGACCGAGCCGGTGCCGTTCATCCGGGAGGCTGGACCGAACTCTGCGACCGTGTACTCGCCCACGGCAGCGCCGATCTCGACCGGCTCGCGGACTTGGCGCGCTGCCTCGTACGCCATCTTCACCGGAGCGGCGCGGTGGGCGCGATCGGTCTGGGCGTGATCATTCGGAAGGATCCGCTCAGCGTGAGCCGATTGCTTCACTCTCGCTCATCATTGGCGGCATCGTGCCGACAAGGGGTGACGAATCCGGAATGAGCGGGACAATCGTCGCCTACCCCGACTCACGAATCGGCACAGCGGTATAGGTTCGAACGCGTAAGCCTTCGAATCTTGAAAGGACAGTGATGCCTACACGTACCGCGCGTACCGCCTGGACCGGCGGTCTGCAGGACGGCTCGGGCCAGGTCGAGCTGAGCAGCTCCGGCGTCGGCAAATACGACGTGTCGTTCCCGAAGCGCTCCGCCGACAGCGCCGACGGCACCACCAGCCCGGAGGAGCTGATCGCCGCCGCGCACTCGTCCTGCTACGCCATGGCGCTCTCCGCCGAGATCGGCCGGGCCGGCGGCACCCCGCAGGCCCTGGACGTCACCGCCGACGTGACGCTGGGCCCGGACCCGGCGGGCGGCTTCCGGATCGCCAATATCAAGCTGACGGTCGTCGGCCGGGCCGAGGGCATCGACGCCGACGGCTTCCTCGCCGCCGCCGAGGCGGCCAAGGCCGGTTGCCCGGTGAGCAAGGCGCTCGCCGGTGTGGACACCATCGAACTGGCCGCCTCGTTCGACGCCTGAACGGCCCGTACGCGTCGAGGGGCGGTGTCTTCGGACACCGCCCCTCGGTCGTACTTCCGGCGGTCCGCGCCGGTCCTCGAATTACCGGGCGGGCTCGGCGATCTCGCGAACCTGTGCGCGGCTCGCGAATTCGGTCAGGGCCGCGAACGCCAGTCCGAGCGCCACCCACAGCGTGGTGGTCACGGACAGCGACGCCACCCGGAACTCCCACAGCAGCGACGCCGGGAAATCGTCGGCCACCTCGTTCACTCCGGGCAGCGCGATATAGCCGACGGCCACAATGGCCACGAAGGCCGCCGTCGCGCCGATGAGCCGCACCGTTTCGAGCCGACCCCGCAGCAGCTCGAACACGTACACGGCGACACCGACGGCCGCGAATCCCAGCAGCACCACCGCGACCCAGAGCCAGGTGCGGTCGTTGATGGTCTCCGGATCGCCCACGGCGGGCGGGTTGGCGGGATATTTGAAGAACGGCACCGCGACGATCGCGAGCCAGCCACCGGCGGCCAGCCCGAGCGCCAGTCGCGGGCCCGATGAATTCGTATGCCGCCGGGCCACATTGGCGACGGCCGCGTAGATCGCGCCCAGCGCCATCCCGGCCAGGCCGAGCGCGAGGAACTGTCCGAACTTCTGGCCGGTGCGGCTGACGAGTGCTTCCTCCTCGTCGCCGTGTGCATGGCCGCCCCCGTCGCCGTGCGGCTGTGCCGCCTGTGCTTCCTCGATGGCGATGGCCGCCTCCACCTTGGGTTCCCCGATGAGGAAACCGACGGTGCCCGCCAGCAGACCCGCGATGAGTCCGGCGAGCAGGCCACGCAGCAGGAGCGTCTTCAGGGAACCGCTCAGTGGCATGGGACGCCCAGCAGGTGTCGGCCGTCGTGCATGAGCTCGTGCATGAACATCCCGGTGCGGGAGATCGCGCCCTGATCGAAGCCGACCAGGTACAGCGTGAGCAGTGCGAGAAGGACGACGCCTGCCGTGACGAGCCACGCGTTGAGCGCGTCACCGGCCCGGCCGGGGGAGTGGACGATGGCCATTCGAGCCTCCTTCGGGGATTCCGCGTCCCCGTCGAGATGGGTGCGACGGTGCCGGTGTCTGGCTCTCCGGCACCCGCCTCGAAGGCTCGGTGCGAGGATTACAGTGGCGCGACCGCCCCGGAATCACACCGGGTTACGCGTCACCATCGCATTGTTCACTCAGAACTGTCGCATCCTCGCCGACCGACCGTCAACAGGGGGTGTGATCAGGCGTTCTTGCCCGCCACATCGAGCACCACCTCGAACTCCAGCAGCGAGGCCCCGGTGGCGACCGGCTTGCGCGCCTCGCCCGCATGCGCCTCGCGCGCCGGGCCGTCCCGCCACGCCGCGAAGGACTCCTCCGAATCCCACTGCGTGACAACGAAGTACCGGTTCTCCCCGGCGGTCGGCCGCAGCAGCTGGAATCCCAGGAAACCCGGTGAGTTCTCCACCGCGTGCGCCCGCGCGGCGAACCGCTTCTCCAGCTCCGGGCCCGCGCCCTCGGGGATCTCGATTGCATTGATCTTCACGACTGCCATACCGCGAGAGTAGGCCTGTCCTCTCTCCATGTCTTCAGCGCACGGCTGAGAGCCGTCGACCGTTTCACACGCGTGCCTGCGACCTGTGCCGAATCCGTGTCGGGCGTGCCCGACGAGTTACCCGCGCCGCGCGAAACAGGCTGTCGGATCCGGCGCTTGTTCACCGTCGTGATGGGGCACGTATGGTCGCGGTGATGTTGTATGACGAAGGCGGCACGGGGGCACCGATCCTGCTGCTGCACGGTTTGATGGGCAGCGCCCGCACCTGGCGGGGTCAGCTGGACTGGCTGCGCGAGTTCGGGCACGTGTACACCTTCGACGCCGCCGGGCACGGCCGTCCGGCACCGGCGGAGCTCACCACCGAGGCGTTCGTGGCCGACCTGGCCGCCGCCACCGCCCCCGTTTCCGAGCCCATGGTGGTCATCGGGCATTCGATGGGCGCGCTGCACGGCTGGGTTTTCGCCGCCACCCATCCCGAGCGGGTACGCGCGCTCGTGGTGGAGGACATCGCCCCCGATTTCCGCGGTCGCACCGCCGCGAACTGGGCCGCCATGATCGCCGCCTGGCCGCAGCCGTTCCCGGACGACGCCGCCATGCTCGATCACTTCGGCCCGGTCGCCGGTCGCTACTTCATGAACTCCTTCACGCGCGGCCCCGACGGCTACCGCCTGCACGGTGCGGTCGACACCTTCCGTGACATCTCCGAGGAGTGGGGCGGTCGCGATTTCTGGTCCGAGTGGCGTTCGATCACGGTCCCGGCCCTGCTCATCGAGGGCGAGCACACCATCACGCCGCCGGGCCAGATGCGGGAGATGGCCGCGGTCCACCCGAACGCCCGCCACATCGTCGTACCCGACGCCGGTCACCTGGTGCACGACGATCAGCCCGCCGCCTACCGCGCCGAGGTCGAGCGCTTCCTCCGGGCCGTTCTGGACCCGTCCGAATCGTGATCACGTCATGGACAATCGGGAGATGAGCGAGAACGGTGACGGCGCGAATCGCACGCAGGGCACCCGGACGGCATTCGGATTGTCTCTGGGCCTGTGCTTGGGCGCGGCCTTCGGTCTGCTGACCGGCAATCTCGCCATGGGGATCGGTGTCGGCATGGCGCTCGGTGTGGCGGCGGGTGCGCTGTACGAGCGCCGCGCCCGGTAGCCACCGCGCTCACCAACCTCCCGCGTGGGTCGCGCGAGCATCTCCGAGCACCGGTTTTCGTGGAGACAACGGCCGCTCAGCATGGTGCGAGGCGGGCTGGCGAGCATTCTGCGGGCGGGTGCCTTCAGTCTGGCGCGAGGGTCGTCGTATGCTCGGCTCACGCATCCCAGAGTGAATGGTGACCAACGATGATCGACTTCGCGATTCCTGCCGAGCTCGCCGCCGAACGCGATCGGGTACGGCAGTTCGTCATCGACAAGATCGTGCCCTTCGAACGCGATCCACGGCTGACCGCGCACGGACCGACCGACGAGCTGCGCCAGGAGCTGGTGGAGCTGGCTCGGGCCGAGCGACTGCTCACCATTCAGGCCCCGGTCGAACTGGGCGGGCGCGGGCTCTCGCACATCGAGCAGGCGGTGCTCTACGAGGCGGCCGGTTGGTCGACGCTCGGCCCGGTCGCCATGAACTGCGCCGCCCCCGACGAGGGCAATATGTTCCTGCTCTCCAAGGTCGCCAACCCCGAGCAGACCAAGCGCTACCTGCAGCCGGTCATCGACGGCCACCAGCGCTCCGTCTTCGCCATGACCGAACCGGGCGGCGCGGGCTCGGACCCGAACCAGCTGGCCACCGAGGCCACCTTCGACGGCGAGAACTTCACCGTCAACGGCACCAAGTGGCTGATCACCGGCGCGGACGGCGCGAAGACCTGGATCATCATGGCGCGCCTGGCCGCCAACCCCTACCTGCCCGAGGGGCCGACCCTGTTCCTCACCGAGGGCGACACCCCGGGCATCGTCATCGAGCGGGTCATGAACACCATGGACCGCAACTACGTCGGCGGCCACGCGGTGGTGCGCTTCGACAATCTGACGCTACCCAAGGACGCCGTGCTCGGCGAGACCGGGCAGGCCCTGCGCTACGCCCAGCTGCGCCTGGCTCCCGCCCGGCTCACCCACTGCATGCGCTGGCTCGGCGCGGCCGAGCGCGCCCAGGCCATCGCCGTCGACTACGCCAAGACCCGCACCGCCTTCGGCAAGCCCATCGGCGAACACCAGGGCGTGTCGTTCATGCTGGCGGACAACGAGATCGCGCTGCACCAGTGCCGCCTCACCATCTGGCACGCCTGCTGGCTCATGGACCAGGGCGAGAAGGCCCGCCACGAGAGCTCCATCGCCAAGTCCTACGTCTCCGAGGAACTGTTCAAGGTCACCGACCGCTGCGTCCAGGTGCTCGGCGGCATCGGCATCAGCGACGAGACCGTGGTGGAGATGATCTTCCGCGACATGCGCGCCTTCCGCCTCTACGACGGCCCCACCGAGGTGCACAAGTACGCCATCGGCCGCAAGATCCTGCGATGAGGGCGAAAGCCTCGTTCGGAGCCCAGCGAAGGCAAATGCCCACCACGTAGGATCCCTGCATGAGTTCGGATCTGCATGTCGATGTATCGGGCGGGGTCGCAGTCCTGACGCTCAACCGGCCCGCCCAGCAGAATGCGCTCACCCCCGCCATGGCCGCGGAGCTGGGTGCGGCGCTGCGGCGCTGCGATACCGAGGACGCCATCGGCGCGGTGGTCATCACGGGTACGCCGCCCGCGTTCTGCGCGGGCGCGGACCTGTCGGCCAAGGTCGGTGAGGTCAGCGGCAGCATCGATCCCGCGCCGTTCCGGATCCGCAAACCGGTGATCGCCGCGGTGAACGGACACGCCGTGGGCATCGGCCTGGAGATCGCCCTGCAATGCGATCTGCGCTACGTCGCCCGCGACGCCGTGTACGGCCTGAACCAGGTGCGTCGCGGCGCGGTCGCCGACGGCTACGCGCACTGGACGCTGCCGCGCCTGATCGGTATGGCCCATGCCGCCGACATCCTGCTCACCGGCCGTACCTTCGATGGCGAGGAGGCCGCCGCCATCGGCCTGGCCAACGACAGCCTGCCCGGCGGCGAGGTGCTGCCCACCGCGCTGGCCGTCGCCCACGACATCGCGAACGGATCGGCGCCGCTGCCGACCGCGCTGTCCAAGCGTCTGCTGTGGGAGGGGCTGGGCATGACCCCGGAGACGGTGGGTCGCCTGGAGACGGATCTGAACGGTTTCGTCGCTCGGTCCGCCGACGGCGGCGAGGGCATCGCCGCGTTACGCGACCGCCGTCAGCCCAAGTGGTCCGGTTCGGTGAGCGACGAATGGCCGTCCTGGGATACCGGCGACCAGCTCACCGACCGCGATCAGCCCCGGCTGGACTGACGGATCGGGCGGTGTGGCGTCAGTCGCCGCCGCCGATGAGCATCATCAGGAACAGGAACGCCACGAAGACCATCAGGATGGTCCCGATGATCCCCAGCACGTAGCCGACGAGCACCTGCACGCGCCCGCCGAACGCGCCCCCGGACGCCTCGATGTCGTTGAGCGCCCGCCGCCCCAGCGCCCACGCCACCGGACCCAGTGCGCCGCAGCAGAACACGCTCAGCGTCCCGAGCAGCAACACCGTCGTCGCATGTGGATGCTCGACCGGCTGTCCGATGGGCTGGTTCTGGATGACCACCGGCTGATTTTACGTTCGCCGACCCCGGAACCGCTGACTTACGCGCCGTCTCGGGCGCGCCGCCCCGGCACTGATCGGGCGACCGGTATCGAGGCCCGGTGCTCGGCAAGTGCGGATATCGCCGAGACCAGCGAGATCGGGGCCGTAATCCCACCGTCGCCAGCCGCGCCGGACGGAATGCGAACCTGACTGCTCACACGGTGCTGCCCCAACGGTGCTGCCCCACAATGGCTTTCCATGCTCCGGCAACGGATGCCAGTGCGCCCGAATCGGACTCGGTGGACCATCTCGCGAGCGTGCGCGCGAAGGCGGCCGCGGGGCAACGGGCGCGTGCTCGAGACGGCCGCCAATGCCAGCCGCGGTCAATGCCAGCCGCCGTCAATGCCAGCCGCGGTCAATGCCAGCCGCCGTCAATGCCAGCCGCCGTCAATGCCAGCCGCCGTCAACGACAGCCGCCGTCAACGACAGCCGCCATCGACGACAGCCGCCATCGACGACAGCCGCCGGTCGACGAGGGCGGCCGATGCGCGGCGGCCTCGGCCGGGCGCGGAATGGGAATCAGCCGCGGCGCTGGCGGGCGATATCGGAGAGGACGACGCCCGCGGCGACGGAGGCGTTCAGCGACTCGACCGGCCCCGCCATGGGAATGCTCAGGATGGCATCGCAGTTCTCGCGCACCAGCCGCGACAGCCCCTTGCCCTCGGAGCCGACCACCACGACCGTCGGTGCGGTGCCGTCGAATTCGTCGAGGGTGGTGTCGCCGCCCGCGTCCAGGCCGACGATCTGGTAGCCCTGCGCGGCCCAATCCTTCAAGGTGCGAGTGAGATTGGTGGCGCGGGCGACCGGCAGGCGAGCGGCCGCACCGGCACTGGTGCGCCAGGCCACGGCCGTGACGCTGGCGCTGCGGCGCTGCGGGATCACCACGCCCTGGCCGCCGAACGCGGCCACCGAGCGGATCACCGCGCCCAGGTTGCGCGGGTCGGAGATATTGTCCAGGGCCACCAGCAGCGCGGGCTCGCCGGAATCGCGGACCCGGTCCACCAGATCATCCGGGTGGGCGTAGCGGTACGGCGGCACCTGCAGGGCCAGGCCCTGGTGCATGCCGTTGCTGCTCATCCGATCCAGGTCGGTGCGCGGCACCTCCAGGATGGAGATGCCGGTGTCGGCGGCGATCTGCACCGCCTCGGTGAGCCGGTCGTCGTTCTCGGTGCCCTGCGCCACGTACAGGGCGCTGGCCGGGACACCGGCCCGCAGGCACTCCACCACCGGGTTGCGGCCCAGCACCAGTTCGGGACCGTCGTCGCCCTTGCCGCCGCGCGCCGGACCCCGGCCCCGCGGCTGCTGTGCCTGCGCTGCCTTCGCCGCGGCCGCCGCCCGCTTGGCCGCGGGATGCTTGGTCCGCATATGCGCGGGCGGGGTCGCGCCGCGCCCTTCCAGCCCCCGCCGCCGCTTGCCGCCGGATCCGACCACCGCGCCCTTCTTGGAGCCCGTTTTGCGGACCGCGCCGCGCCGCTGTGAATTGCCTGCCATCACTTCGCCTTCCGTGTCATGCGGTGCTCCCGCGCCCGATCGTCCGTGTCGACCGCATCGGCGCGGTCCCGCTGTGCCCGGCTGCCGTGTGCAAGCCCGTACCGGGTCCTTCGTCTTCGTATCCCCACCCATCATCCCGCTTCCGGGCTCCGTGGGGTTACCCGGCACCCGCCGCGCGCCAGCGGCGGCCGACTCGTCGCACGGTACGGCCGCACCTACCGGGGCCGCACGCGGTCGGCCGCCGGTTCGTCGCTCACCGTTCCTTCTCGGCGAGCGACCACTCCGGCCCGTCGGGTGTGTCGGTGACCTGCACGCCCGCGGCCTCCAGCCGGTCGCGCACCGCGTCGGCGGTGGCCCAGTCCTTGGCGGCCCGCGCCTCCTGCCGCCGGCGCAGCTCCGCGCCGATCAGCACGTCGAGCGCGGCGAGCGCGGTGGTGTCGTCGGCGGGCGCGGCCCAGTGCGGATCGAGCGGATCCACGCCGAGGACGTCGAGCATGGCCCGCAGCCGGCCGGCGATCTCGCGCGCCGCGCCGAGATCCCCGGAGTCGAGCATCTTGTTGCCGTCGTGCACCAGGCGGTGGATCTCCGCGAGGGCCTTGGGCACCGCCAGGTCGTCGTTCAGCGCGTCGGCGAATCCGGCGGTCCAGATGCCGACCGGCACCTCGCCGGCCCGCTCGGTCACGCGCTGGATGAGCGACTCGATGCGCCGGTACCCGGCGGCGGCCTCGGCGAGCGCCTGATCGGAGTACTCCAGCACCGACCGATACTGCGCACTGCCCAGGTAGTAGCGCAGCTCCACGGCCCGCACGCCCACCCGTTCGAGCACCTTGGCCACGGTCAACGTATTGCCCAGTGACTTGGACATCTTCTCGCCGCCCATGGTCACCCAGTGGTTGTGCAACCAGTAGCGGGCGAAACCGTCCCCGGCCGCCCGTGACTGGGCGATCTCGTTCTCGTGGTGCGGGAAAACGAGATCCATTCCACCGCAATGGATGTCGAATTCACCCCCGAGGTAGTACCCGGCCATGGCGGAGCATTCCAGATGCCAGCCCGGCCGCCCCGGCCCCCACGGCGACGGCCAGCTCGGCTCGCCCGGCTTGGCGGCCTTCCACAGCGTGAAGTCACGCGGGTCCCGCTTGCCGGTCCCGGCGCTCTCGCCCTGGTGCACATCGTCGAGCTTGTGCCCGGACAGCCGCCCGTACTCGGGGAAGCTCAGGACGTCGAAGTAGACATTGCCCTCGGAGGCGTACGCGTGCCCGCGCGCGATGAGCCGCTGCATGAGCTCGACCATCTGGGTGATGTGCCCGGTGGCCCGCGGTTCCGCCGACGGCGGCAGCACATTGAGCGCGGCGTAGGCGCCGTCGAAGGCCCGCTCGTAGGTGGCGGCCCACTCCCACCACGGCCGCCCGGCCTCGGCGGCCTTGGTCAGGATCTTGTCGTCGATATCGGTGACATTGCGAATGAAGGCCACATCGAAACCATTGGCGGTGAGCCAGCGCCGCAGCACGTCGAAGGCGACATTGCTGCGTAGGTGGCCGATGTGGGGTTCACCCTGCACGGTCGCGCCACACAGGTACACCGAGGCATGGCCGGGGACCAGCGGCGTGAAGTCACGCAGGGTCCGCGTCTCGGTGTCGAACAGGCGCAGAGTCACGACAAGGCATCCTAGCTTGTGGATTGATGCGGATTACGGGCGGAGCGGGGGTGGCGTTCGGCGGTGATCGCACGGTCCGTGCGGGTCACCGACGGCGGCGCGGCGGGAGCGGTTTTCCGGGCGAAAGCCGCGCACGAACAACGTCAGGGCGACAACAGTCGGCGGCGGCGAGCGTCAGGGGCGACAGAGCATGGCGGTGGCGACGGCGGCGATCCCCTCACCGCGTCCGGTCAGTCCCAGACCGTCGGTGGTGGTCCCGGACACCGATACCGGCGCGCCGAGCAGATCGCCGAGCACCTGTTGCGCTTCCGTGCGGCGCGGCCCGATCTTGGGCCGGTTGCCGATGACCTGTACGGCCGCGTTGACGATGCCGTAGCCCGCCTCGTCGAGCAGCCGCCGCACCTCCTTCAGCATGGCCGCGCCGGTGACGCCCTCCCATTCGGGGCGTCCGACGCCGAAGACCGCGCCCACGTCGCCGAGCCCGGCGGCCGACAGCAGGGCGTCGCACAGCGCGTGCGCGGCCACATCGCCGTCGGAGTGTCCGGCGCAGCCGCTGTCGCCGTCGAAGAGCAGTCCGGCGATCCAGCAGGGGCGGCCGGGTTCGATGGGGTGCACGTCGGAGCCGATGCCCACGCGCATGGCGGTCGGATCGATCATCGCGGCACCGTCGCGGAGGAAGATTCCGACCGATCGCCCGGTGTGTCGGCCGCGCCGCGCGCAACGTCAAGGGGGCTGGCAGGGATGTCAAGGGGGCTTCTGTGGCCAAGGCCATCCTGGCGTGTCGCGCGCAGCCGAGCCGCGAGGGTATCGGCGAGCGTGAGATCCAGGGGAGTGGTGATCTTGAAAGCCAGCGGGTCGCCCGGCACGGTATGCACGGTCGCGCCCAGCAATTCCACCAGTCCGGCGTCATCGGTCGCCCGGGTGTCGCCCGCGTACGCGTCGCGCAGCAGGGCCGCGTCGAAGCCCTGCGGCGTCTGGATCGCGCGCAGCGCGGAACGATCCGGCGTTCCGGTCACCTCTCCGGCCGCGTCCACCGACTTGATCGTGTCGGACACCGGCAGTGCGGGCACCACGGCCCGTCGCCCCGCCCGCAGTTCGGCCACCACGCGGGCGATCAGCGACGGCGGCGTGAGGGCACGGGCCGCGTCGTGGACGAGCACATGGGTGGCGTCCAGCGCGGCCGCGAGGCCGGCCCGGACGGAATCGGTGCGTTCGGCCCCACCGACCACGACGCTCACCGCCACCGCGCCCGAGGCGGGCAGCAGTCGGCGAGCGTCATCGACCAGCTCGGCGGGGACCATCACCACGACGTGGTCCACCACCGCGGAGGCGATGAGACCGTCTACGGCGAGTCGGAGCATGGGACTGCCGCCGACCGGAACGAAAGCCTTGGGGAGTGATTCCCCGAGGCGAACGCCCATGCCGGCGGCAGGCACCAACGCCACGACACGAAGGCCGTCGCGCGATGTATTCACTGTCAGGAGGCCGCCGCGAGAACCTCGTCGAGCAGGGTCTCGGCCTTGACATCGTCGGTGCCCTCGGCGAGAGCCAATTCACCGAC
>NZ_JASCXP010000118.1:0-17714 GCF_030010695.1 Nocardia sp. CC201C | reverse complement strand
CGCCCCGGCCGGGCGATGGGACCGGCTCGCCGCCCGGGTACCACTGCTGTTGACCGTGACCGCCGGTGTGTTCCTCGCCGCCGGACTCGCCGAACTGGGCCGCTACGGCATCCTGCTGCGCAATCGCACCCGGCTCATCGAACCGTGGCTGCTGGCGCTCTCCGACGCGCTCGTCTACACCACCGCCCTGGCCGCCCTGCTGCTGGCGCTGGTCAGCGCGGTCGCGGTGGTCGGACGGCTCGCCGATCTCCGGCGCGCCGCATACGCCGAGGCCGGGCAACGGGATCCACGGTCGTCGCTCATGCTGGCCCTGGGCTGTCTGGTCCCGGTCGCGAATCTGCTGTGGCCCGGCGTCTTCCTCACCGAGGTGGCGCGGCGGCGCGCGGATCCGCGGCTGCTGCGGGCCGTCCGGATCTGGTGGGGCGTCTGGATCGGCAACGCCCTCATGGTGTTCGGCGCGCTGTTGTGGCGGCTGCCGGATTCGCTGCAGGCCGAGGCCGACGGCGTGCTGTGGACCGCCGTCACCGACCTGGTCGCCGCGGGCGTGGCCGTGCTGACGCTCTGGGTGCTGCGCGGCTGCGAGGGGCTGGATGTGCTCGGACGCCCGCGCGCCGGGCACCGCTGGACCGTGGCGACGGCTCCGGCCGAACCCGTCATCGAGCCGGTGCGGCCGGGCGGTTCCGCCGAACGCGCGGCGCGCGCCGCCGTCGGGAATGATGAGGCCACCGTGAGTGCACCGGCCGGTGAGCCCCAAAACCCGGACGGTTCGCCGGAATTCGAGCATGAGGAGGTATTGGCGAAGTGAGCCGGGACAGTCGTGCGCCGTTCGTGGTCGCGCATCGGGGCGCATCGGCGGCGAAACCCGAACACACCCTCGCCGCATACGAACTCGCACTCCAGGAGGGCGCCGACGGCGTCGAATGCGATGTGCGACTGACCAAGGACGGCCAGCTGGTGTGCGTGCACGACCGCACCGTCGACCGCACCTCCTCCGGCACCGGCGCGGTCAGCGAGATGACCCTCGCCGAACTCGAGGCCCTCGACTTCGGGACGGACGGCGAGCCCGCCGCCGTGCTCACCCTCGCCCAGCTCATCGAGCTGGTGCTGGACTGGAAGAGCCGCCCCACCAAACTCTTCATCGAGACCAAGCATCCGGTCCGGTACGGCGCGCTGGTGGAGACCACGCTGTTGAACGAATTGCAGCGCTACGGCATCGCCACCCCCGCCTCCGCGGACCATTCCCGCGCCGTGGTCATGTCCTTCGCCGCGACCGCCGTCTGGCGCATCCGCCGCGCCGCGCCGCTGCTCCCGACGGTGCTGCTCGGTGAGTCGTCGCTCTACCTCTCCGGCGGCGCGGCCACCACGGTGGGCGCGACGGCCGTCGGCCCCTCGGTGCGCACCCTGCGCGAACACCCCGACCTGGTGGACAAGGCCGCCGCGGCGGGCCGCGCCACCTACTGCTGGACCGTCGACGACGCCGACGACGTCCAGCTCTGCGCCGACCTGGGCGTCAGCTGGGTCGCGACCAATCATCCGGGCCGCACCAAGGGCCTGCTGACGGTCTAGTTCGGCCGCGCCGCGACGGTCCGTGCCGCCGGTTACCCGCCGGCGTGCCCGTCTGCTAGCAATCTCTGGTACTTGTGTGCCAGTTGAGTTCCGGGCAACCTGGGTATCCCTACAGGTAGGACGGGCAGGGCCGCCCCGATTTCGGGTCTCGGGAGGCAGAGATGAATACGAACGACCATATCGGCGTGACGCCGTTCCAGGCGCGCGGAGCGCTGCGGGGATTCCTGATCTCCGGGCGGTGGCCGGATTCCACCAAGGAGTGGGCGCAACTGCTGGTGTTGGCCGTGCGGGTGGCCAGCCTGCCGGGGCTGCTGCCGACCACGACGGTGTTCGGGACCCGGGACGATCTGCCCGACGATCCGGAGCCCGGCACGGTGGGGCTGGTGCTGGCCGAGGGGCCGGTGCTCGGCGACGAGGCATTGCAGCCGGGACGGTTTGCCGAGCATGTGCCATCGGCCTTGCTCATGCTGCATCCGCCGCGCGAGACGCGGCCGTCGCTGCCCGAACTGGCGGGCGCGGCATCGGGCTGCGTGCTGCTGCCGGGGGTGCCGCATCTGGGGCTGGAACATCGCGCGGCCTGGGTGGAGACCGATTGCGACGGCGTGGTGACCTCCATGGTTTCGCGTGTGGGCGTCGATCCGATCAGCGACCCCGACACTGCGGTTCTGGCCATGCTGCTGGCCGCGTGAGGGTTCCCGAAACCACCGCGCAGGACTCCCAAACTTATTGCGCGCATTGCGATTTCGATTACGTCGGGTTGGCGGCGGGCGGTTTGCCGGGGTAGAGTGGCCGACAGCGAAGGGGAGTAGCCCCCAATCGCGCAGTCGACATACTGGTCCCGTGGCGGATCCGGCTGCGGGAACCGGATTTCCGGTGGGCGAGACCTTCGGCCGATGACAACCGATCCGAATTGCCGGTGCGGTGTCGGCTGAAGGGCTCTGTGTCGTTCAGCCGACAGGCCGGAGCCCTGGGAGCCTGAACGATGATCACCACCGTGTTGCTGAGTTTCGGCGCACTGTTCCTCGCCGAACTGGGCGACAAATCGCAACTCATGGCGCTGACCTTCGCGCTGCGCTACCGCTGGTGGGTGGTGCTGAGCGCGATCGCCACCGCGAGCGTGGCCGTGAACCTCATGGCCGTCGGGGTGGGCCACTTCCTCGGCACGGCGCTGCCGACCGAGCTGATCTCGCTGCTCGCCGCCGTCATCTTCCTGGCCGTGGGCCTGTGGACGCTGCGCGACGTGCTGCCCGCACCGGCCGCCGACGACCCCGGCACGGCGACCACCCGGCCCACCTCGCGCTCGGCGTTCTTCGTGGTGCTGTCCGCGTTCATGTTGGCCGAACTCGGCGACCGCACCATGTTCGCGACCATGGCGCTGGCCACCGACCGGGGCTGGCTGGCGGTGTGGATCGGCTCGTTCGTCGGCATGGTGGCGGCGGGCGCGCTGGCCATCGCCGTCGGCGTCACCGTGGGCAGGCATATTCCCGAACGTGCCATCGCCACCTGTTCCGGCCTGCTGTTCCTCTACTTCGGCGGGCTGACGCTACTGGGCACCGTGACGCGGCTGGGTCCCGCGGCCACCGCGCTCGCCGCCGCCGTACTACCCGTCCTGGCCGGGCTCGTGCTGCTGATCCTGCGCCAGCGGCGTCCCGAACAGGTCCCCGCTGCGGGCGACCAGGTCGAGCATGGGCTCCCGCAGGTCGTGCAGTCCCTCGATGTCGTCGGTGGCGATACACGCGGTGACCATGGAACTCAGGGCCGCCACCAGGGTCTGGCAGGCGAATAGCTGCTGTTCGGTTTCCGCGCCCAGCACGTCGCCGACGATGGCGACGAAGGTCTCCTGCAGGCTGGTGCGGCGGTGGATGGCCTCGCTGCCGACGGCGTAGACCTCGACCAGGAACAGTCGGGCATAGGCGGGGTGCGCGGACAGTCCGTCCAGGTAGGAGGTGAGCAGCCGCTCCAGCCGCTGCCGCTGGGTCTCCCCGTCGGGGCTGCGGCCGGTGGCGTCGAGGATGCCGGCGAGCAGCAGTTCCACCGCGCGTTCGAAGGCGGCCTCGAAGCAGTCCTCCTTGGAGCGGAACTGCTCGTAGAAGGTTTCCCGGGAGACCCCGGCGCGTTTGATGATGGCCGCGACCGGTGTGCCGACATAGCCGTTCTCGGCCATCGCCTCGGCCATCGCGAGCAGGATGCGGTCGCGCTGGGCGCGCACCACGGTCTCCCGGGGCAGGCCGTGGCGGCCGCGGGGCAGGCGGGCGGTGACTGCCGAGTCGGTCATACGCTCTCCGTCGTGCGTGTTCGGGCGGGCCGCCGCAGTCGGCGCGGGCGGGCGGGCTGGTCGGTCGTGTAGGGCGCCACCTCGGTGCGGGCGATCTCCACGCCGGAGGCGACACCCGACCGCAGCGTCGTATCCACGGCCCACTGCCCGATGCCGCGGAACCACAGCAGCGGGCCCACCCAATAGGGTGACACGACCCGCCGCGATCGGCGTGCCAGCGCGCGTTCCAGACCGTCGATGGCCGGGCCGAGCGGGGCCACGTTCGAGACGGTGTCGCGGCCCAGGATGGCGTGCGCGGCCTCGGTGCCGAAGCCACGCCCGGTCATCTCGGTGTCGAGTTCGGCGAAGTAGGCGATGCCGACCCGAGCTCCGGTGTGCCGCAATTCGATTCGCAGCGTGTTGCCGAGCGCGTCGACGGCGGCCTTGGAGGCGCTGTACGCCCCCGCCAGGGGTAGGTGGATGGCCGCCGCCAGCGAGGACACCAGCAGCGCGTAGCCGCCCGCGTGGGCGATATGCGGTCCGGCCGCGCGCAGCGTGTAGTAGACGCCGAGCACATTGACGGTGAGCGTCTCCTCCAATACCGCCGGATCGCCGCCGATGAGCGGCAGCTGCCGGGCGATACCGGCATTGGCGACCACGGCGTCCAGTCCGCCGAGTTCGCTCACCAGGGAGGTGATCACCCGCTCGACCTGGGTCGGATCGCCGACATCGCAGTAGCGCCACGGCGCGTCCCCGCAGTCGGCGGCCACCTGCGCCAGCAGGTCCTGCTCGATGCCGAGCAGGGCCACCCGGGCGCCGTGCGCGTGCAGCTGCCGGGCGAGGGCGGCTCCGATCCCGCGCGCCGCGCCGGTAACCAGAATCCGTCGTCCTTCGATATCGGGAGGCGAACCGAAGCGGCGTAGCCAACGGGCCGAGCGGGCTTTCATGGGATGACGGTAGCACTCAACGAACAGCAGTGTTCGCAAACTAGACGTCCGGACCCGTCGCAGCGGCGCTGCGGCCCACCGTTATCGTGCTATTGACGGAAGGCCAGCGAGAGGCCGTCCACCGTTGGAGAGGACCAATCACCGTGGAGATTTCGGGCTCCGCCGCAATTGTCACCGGAGGCGCGTCCGGTCTGGGCGCCGCGACCGCCAAGCGCTTCGCCGACCTGGGCGCCACCGTTTTCGGGTTCGACCTGCCGCAGTCGATCGAGCGCGCCGGGGACAGCGTGCCCGCCGGTGTCACCCTGATCCCGACCGATGTCACCAGCGGTGACGAGGTGACCGCCGCGGTCGCCAAGGTCGTCGAGTCCGGTGTGCCGCTGCGCATCGTCGTCAACTGCGCCGGTGTGGGCTGGGCGGGCCGCATCCTGTCCAAGAACGGACCGCACGATCTGGAGCTGTTCCGCACGGTCATCACCGTGAACCTGCTCGGCTCCTTCAATGTCATGCGCCTGGCCGCCGAGGCCATGGCCAAGACCGACCCGGTCGACGAGTACGGCCAGCGCGGCGTCGTCATCAACACCGCCTCGGTGGCGGCGTTCGAGGGCCAGATCGGGCAGATCGCCTACTCCGCATCCAAGGGCGGCGTGGCCGGTATGACCATTCCGGCCGCCCGCGACCTGGCGCAGTTCGGCATTCGCGTGAACACCATCGCGCCCGGCATCATCGACACCCCGATGCTCGCCGGTGTCACCGAGGAGTACCGCAAGGGTCTGGAGGCGGGCGTCCCCTTCCCGTCGCGGCTGGGCCGTCCCGACGAGTACGCGCAGCTGGCGCAGTACATCGCCGAGCACGACTACCTGAACGGCGAGACCTTCCGCATGGACGGCGCGCTGCGCATGGCTCCGCGCTGACGCTGGGTCGTGGGGGCTTCGCCCCCCACACCCCCGACGGAAAGGTAGACCGGCGGCGCTGCCCCCGGCCCCGGGCCGAGCGGAAAACCACAAGGCCCGCACCGAGATTCGGTGCGGGCCTTGGTCTTCGAACTGGCTAGCTCGAATATTCTAAGCCTATCTAAGCGCTATATGTCTCAGTGCTTGCGCACAGCGGAGGCCTGCGGGCCCTTCTTGCCCTCGGTGATCTCGAACGAGACCTGCTCGCCCTCTTCGAGGCCGCGGTAGCCGGTGCCTTCGATCTCCGAGTAGTGGACGAAAACGTCGGGGCCACCCTCGCGCGAGATGAAGCCGTAGCCCTTCTCCGCGTTGAACCACTTGACGGTGCCCTGAACCATTACCTTCTCCTGACAGGGTGTTTCTTATATAACGGTCGCCGCGGTCACGGCGACCGGGTCGATTCAGACGGCGACTTGCTACTTGGATGCCAAGAGAAGCGACGCCCGCACAATGTTCCGCGCGAGCATGTGTCAAGCATGAACACGAAAAACCAACGACCAAGAAGTACAACGTACGCTACGAAGGCGAGTTCCCGAAATCGCCTAAACATGTCGATGGTCACAATCTTGATCGGGTACGCATAACCGACCACTGATGTTGTTTCTGGTGGGAGTGCCCGCCCCCGCGGACACTCCCTCCAGATCAGACGGTGCGGGTGAGCCGTTCGGCCAGGATGCGGGCGAACTGCGCCGGATCCTTCAACTCACCGCCCTCGGCGAGCACCGCGGTGCCGTACAGCAGTTCGGCGGTCTCGGCCAGATCCGAACTCTCCTCCGCCGAACGCTGCGCGAAGGCATCGCGCAGACCGGTCACCAACGGATGCGCCGGGTTCAGCTCCAGAATGCGCTTGGTGTGCGGCAGGTCCTGCCCGGAAGCGCGGTACATGCGCTCCAGCATCGGGGTGAAGTCGAACACATCACCCACGACGCAGGCGGGCGAGGTGGTGAGCCGGTTGGTCAGGCGCACCTCCTTGACCTCCTCGGCCAGGGTCTCCCCCAGCCACTTCAGCACCTCGGCGAAATCCTTCTCCTGCTGTTCGCGCAGGGCCTCGGATTCCTTCTTCTCCTCCTCGGTCTCCAGATCCACCTCACCCTTGGCGATGGACTGGAACGGCTTGCCGTCGAACTCCGGCACCGCGCCGACCCACATCTCGTCCACCGGATCGGTGAGCACCAGCACCTCGATGCCCTTGGCCCGGAACGCCTCCATATGCGGGGAGTTCTCGATCTGCTGGCGGGACTCGCCGGTCAGGTAGTAGATCGCGGACTGGCCGTCCTTCATGCGCTCCACGTACTCCGCCAGCGAGGTGGGCTCGGTCTCGGAGTGGGTGGAGGCGAACGAGGCGATGCTCAGGATGGTCTCGCGGTTGTCGGTGTCGGAGAGCAGACCCTCCTTGACGACCCGGCCGAATTCCTTCCAGAAGGTCTCGTACTTCGAGGCGTCCCCGTCCTCGGCCTGCCCGGCGGCCTTCATGTCCTTGACCGTGGACAGCACCTTCTTGACCAGCCGCTTGCGGATGGCCCGGATCTGCCGGTCCTGCTGCAGGATCTCGCGCGAGACGTTCAGCGACAGATCCTGCGCGTCCACCACACCCTTGACGAAGCGCAGATACTCCGGCATCAGCTCTTCGCAGTTGTCCATGATGAACACCCGCCGCACATACAGCTGCACGCCGCGCTTGTGCTCCCGCGCGAACAGGTCGAACGGCGCGTGCGACGGAACGAACAGCAGCGCCTGGTATTCGAAGGTGCCCTCGGCCTTCATGGGGATGATCTCGAGCGGATCGTCCCAGGCGTGCGAGACGTGCTTGTAGAACTCCTTGTACTCCTCCTCGGACACCTCGCTCCTGGGGCGGGTCCACAGGGCCTTCTGGGAGTTCAGCGTCTGGGTTTCGGTGATCTCCTTCTCGGTCTTCTCCTCGCCCTCACCCTCGGTGACGGTGCGCTTGACATCCATGCGGATGGGCCAGGCGATGAAGTCCGAGTACTTGCGGACGATCTCGCGGAGCTTCCACTCCTGCGTGTAATCGAAGAGGTGATCGTCCTCGTCGGCGGGCTTGAGGTGCAGCTGCACCGTGGTGCCCTGCGGGGCCTCGTCCAGCTCCTCGATGGTGTAGGTGGAGCTGCCCGCGTTCGACTCCCAGCGGGTGCCGCCGGTCTCGCCCGCCTTGCGGGTGGTGAGGGTGACCTTGTCGGCCACCATAAAGGTCGAGTAGAAGCCGATGCCGAACTGGCCGATCAGCTCCTCCGCCTCGGTCTGCGACTTCTTGGCCTCCAGCAGCTGCTTGCGCAGCTCCGCCGTGCCGGACTTGGCGAGAGTGCCGATCAGATCCACGACCTCGGCGCGGGACATGCCGATGCCGTTGTCGCGCACGGTCAGCACCCGGTTGTCCCGGTCCACCTCGAGTTCGATGTGCAGATCGGAAGTGTCGGCGGTCAGATCCTTGTCCCGGAACGACTCGAGCCTCAGCTTGTCGAGAGCGTCGGAGGAATTCGAGATCAGTTCCCGCAGGAAGGTGTCCTTGTTCGAATAGACCGAGTGGATCATCAGCTCCAGGAGCTGATGCGTCTCGGCCTGAAACTCCAGTTGTTCGACGTGATCGGTCACGTCGTGATGGTACGACGCGCGAAATCGGCGATGGCGGGAACCTCGGCATCCGCGCGATCGGTCATCCAGTCCCGCAGGATCTTCGTGGCCAGCACATCGTCCTCGTTGTACTCGAGGATGCGGGTGCGCTGGGACAGGTCCGGATCGCCCTCGTAGCCGACGGCCAGGCGATACCAGCTCATGGACGCCTCCCCACCGGCCTCCGGATCACGCCACGCGAATCCGGCGACGGGGGCGATCTTCTTGAGGCCCTTGCCGTTCGGGCAGATGAACTGCTCGGAGACGGCCTGGAACATGTCCACCCAGTCCGGCCCGTCGACGAACTGCTGGATCTGCTTCTCGGTGGGCACCCCCGGCTGCCCGGCGAAGCGGCGGGCCGACTCGTAGAGCCACTTGTCCTCGGCGGTGCGGGAATAGCAGTAGGCGGCAAAGGTTTTCCCGCTGGCCTTCGCCTCGGCGCGGATGCCCATCAGCCAGTTCCAGAACTCGGCGAAGGACCGGCCCTCGTCCGGGGTGGGTAGCGGATCCCAGGTGACGAAGGGACGGTAGACGCCGTCGAGCAGGGTGCCCCACAGGTAGGCCCCGTGCTCCTGGAAGCTCTCCAGGTCCACGTCCACCTCGACGTCCGCGCGCCGCACCGTGACCCGGTCGACGCGGCGGACCAGGGGTGCGCCGGTGGCCCAGGCGCGGGCGGTGACCACGGTCTCGGTGAACGGCTCGTACTGCCAGTCGTCCGGATCGTCGCCGGTCCATCCGGCCAGATCGTCGATGGTGTCGACGCCGTGGCGGCGCAGCACCTCGGCGCGCGAGCCGGGGGCGACCAGGCTGATGTCGCGGTGGGCGATCAGCCACTTCTCGCACGCGCCGGCGAGGGCGTCCACGGCGACCGGGTCGGCGGTCTCGGCGGAGGTTACCGGGACCGTCGCGGGCGTGATCGCCGCGCCGTTGACGGGCGCGGATTCGGCGCGGGCCGTGGTGTCGTCGGCGGTTGCGGTGTCGTCGGCCGTTGCGGTGTAGTCGGCGGTTCTGGTGTCGTCGGCGGCCGCGGCGGCACGCTGCCCCAGGGCCGTCGGGGCGGTGCGGGTCCACCACGGGCACTGGCGGCACTCGGGCACCTTCGACGGAATGGTCGGCAGCTCTCCCCGCACCACGGCGACCCGATCGGCGTAGCGCTGGTCGTAGTCGTCGAGAATCGGGCCCAGGTCGTGCACCAGGATGCGGTCGAAGTGATAGCCGATGGCACCGCCGACCAGGGCGGGGCTGGCGTAGCCGTGGCGCTGCAACATGCGGTAGAGGTGGGCCAGCCGCTGCTGGTCGCGCTGCTGCGGGCGGGTGCGGACGTGCTTGTCCGGCCGCGGATTCCAGCGGTACAGGTCGCTGGTGGTGGGGTGGTAGTCGGCCGGGTCGGGTTGGCGCGGATCGGTGACCTTGTGGTTCACCACGATGATCGGGATGTAGCCGCCGCGATCGGCGTCCCGCCACAGGATTTCGCAGCCGCCGCGCCGCCCGGTGTCGGGTTCCTGCGGCAGTAGCGCGCCCCAGATGCGGTCGACGCCCGCCGCGCAGGCCGCCATGGTGGCCTCGGCGCGCTGCGCGGCCGAGCGGGTCGGGTCGATCACCACCCAGCGGTTCGGATCGGCCGCGATGAGCGTGTCGCGCACATTCTCCCGATGCGCCTGCGCCGCCTCCCGCCGCTGCTTCACCCCGGCGTCCTCGGCCACGCCCGACATCGCCCCCGGATGCAGGGCGTCCAGATGCAGCCGGTGACGGCAGCCGATCAGCGCCCGCGCGTCGATGAAAGACACTCGCTCGGTACGGAACTCGGCCGTCGACTCGGACCCGACGGCCGCCGTATCGGCCGGTCGCCGATCGTCGGCAGCGCCGTGTCTGTCGCGACCCAGCCGGTCGCCAATGCCCGAATCCACGCATAGCAGTATGGCGTGAGCCCCCGACACCCCCATCCGCCCGCCCCTCTCCGGCCCGGCGGACGCGGGAGGAAGCCCGGGAAAGCCACGGACCACCCGCCTTCCCCGCTCGCGTCGAGGACGGCAGCGGCCCCCGCCAGCCGCCGCCCCTCTCCACGCCGGGCGGACGGACGCGGGACAGGGTATGGAACGCGGGGCTTCCGCCGATCAGGTCGTGCCGCGCGCCGGTAAACGGGCATCACGGTCACGGTCGCGGGTGTGGACCCGCTACTGTGGGCGGCAAACCGTGTGACATGGGCGGACGGGCGAATTCCCCGGCCTGTGCCGCCATGGCGAACCAGCGTGACGGAGGCCGTTCTATGGGGTTGTTCACCAAGCGCAAGAAGCGGGTCAGCCGCCGAGCGGAGGCGAAGGCCCTCAAGCACAAGGCGGCGATCGAGGCCAAGCTCGGGGCCAAGAACGAGCGCAAGCGCAACCGGGCCGAGATCCGCACCCAGGAGAAGGTGGCCAAGGCGCAGATCAAGGCGCTCGAGGCGGAGGAGAAGGCGGCGCTCAAGGTGGCGGCGCGGGCCGAGCGGGAGCTGTTCAGCGCGGCGCAGGTGCGCAAGTACCTCGGCGTGGCGCGGATCCTGGTGCCGGTGCTGGCCCCGCTGGCGTACCGCGGCGCGACCTTCGTGCGCGGCCAGATCGACAACCGCCGGGCGCAACAGCTGGGCATCGGCCTGGATCAGCTCAGCGAATTCTCCGGACCGGGTGCGAAACTGCGCGCGCGCATCGCCAATGTGGAGACCACGATCGGCGAATTGGAGTCCAAGGACGCCGATGTGGACACCAAGAAGTTCGCCACCGCCACCCGCGACCGCCTGGACAGCCTGAGCGCCGCCGTGCGCACCGCCGACCAGATGCCGGTCCAGCGCCGCCGCGCCGTGCACGCCTCCATCTCCAATGAACTGTCGGGCGTCGAGTCGGACGTACTCGCCCGCCTCGGCGTGCGCTGACCCGGCTGTTCGATGCCAGACCGTGGCCGCACCGACCGCCGAGGCGACACGCCCGGCGGAACCGTGCGGTCGCGCAATCCCGAGGGCCGACACCACGACCGGGCAGCGGCGGCGGATCGGCCCCGCCTGTCGGCCCACCGTTCCGACGGGCGACGCGCGCTCCTGACGACGGCGGCAACTCGCCCCACGCCGGGCCTGGCCCGGCGGCGGCGACCGGTCACCGTGCGCGGTGCGGAATCACCTGCACGACAGCATGAATCGCGCCGCGTGCGCGGGTTCCTGGTAGGGGTCACGGTCGCGGCGCTGGCCATTGCCGCGCACGGCGCGGCCGGGGCCGACATTCCCGAGTCGGCCGGGGTAACGCTGCTGTTGCTGATCTCCGGTGCGGCCGGGGTGTCGGCGGCGGTATCGACGCGATCCCGGATGGCGCTGCTCGGCTGGCTGCTCGCCGGGCAGCTGGCCTGCCACGGCGCGCTGTCGGCGCTGTCCGGGCACACCCACGGTGCGGGTGCGGTGGCCGACCGGTGGATGATCACGGCCCATGTGCTGGCGGCCGGGTGCTGCGCGGTGCTGCTGGCGGTGGTCGAGCGGCTGTACGGGCTTGTCTCCCAGGCGGTCCGGGCGGCGACCACCCGCCCTGCGGTGCCGGCGACGGGCGGTGAGGTGAGCCGGTGGCCGACTGTGGCGGGAGCGGTGCGGCACGCGCTGGCTGTCGGTGCGATCGGCCCCCGCGCACCGCCCGTTCCGGGCTGTCGCTGACCGCAGCCGCACCGAGGGTCGGCACCGCCGACGCACACGGGCTGTCGCACTGCCGACGTGTACCGGGTCACGCATCGCACCGAGGCACTACGCCGCACGGGGCGTTCGACATCGGTCGCGGGCCGACCGGCGCGATGGTCGTCGTAGCGGCTGACGCACACCGGCTGAGCGCACCACTGCCGCTGGGCCGACAACACCACTGCCGCGTTGGGCCGACAACACCTGTTGGGCCGACGACACCGGCACCCACCGAACCCCTTGTCAGAGAAAGCCATCCACCTATGCACACATCGCTATCGCGTGCGCTCGGCACGGCCGTCGCGGCCGCGAGCCTCACGCTCTTGGGCGCGGGTACCGCCTTCGCCCATGTCACCGTGGACGCGCCCGGCGCGCAGCAGGGCGGGTACACGGTCGCCACCTTCCGGGTGCCGACCGAATCCGATACCGCGTCCACCACCGAACTCGTTGTCACCCTGCCGAATCTGAAGAGCGCCCGCACCGAGCCGCTGCCGGGGTGGGCCGCGAAGGTCGACCGCAATGCGCAGGGTGAGGCGACCTCGGTCACCTGGACCGCCGAGCCGGGCAATCCGGGTGTGGGTCCCGGCCAGTTCCAGCGATTCGTCATCTCCCTCGGGCGGCTCCCCGAGACCGAGACCGTGAGCTTCGCCGCCGCCCAGACCTACAGCGACGGCACGGTCGTGCGCTGGGATCAGCCGGAGACCGGGAGTGCGGAGCCCGAACATCCCGCTCCGACACTGACTCTCGCGGCGGGCGACGGCGACGGGCACGGCCACACCGTCGGCGACTCCGCCGCCGCGGAGACCGACACCGACACCACCGCCCGCTGGCTCGGCGGCATCGGCCTGGCGCTGGGCGCGCTGGGTTCGGCCCTGGGTCTGGGCGCGGTCCTGCGGAGCCGCCGGTCATGATGCGACGTGTGATCGCCGGTGTGGTCACCGGCCTGCTGGTGAGCGGTATGGCCCTGCTGGGCGCGGGCACCGCGAGTGCGCATTCATCGGTGGTGGGCAGCGACCCGGCCGCCGGGGCGGAGATCGCGACCGGGCCGGAGCGGGCCACGGTCACCTTCAACGAGGATCTGCAGACCAGTTTCCCGTCCATGACCGTGACCGGTCCGGACGGCAATCTGTGGTCGAAGGGCGAGCCGACGGTGGCGGGCCGCAGCATCAGCGTGGCGGTCGGCGAACTGGGTCCGGTCGGCGAGTACAAGATCGCCTACCGGGTCACCTCGGCCGACGGCCACCCGGTGAGCGGCAAGATCAGCTTCACGCTCACCCAGGAGGGCACCGGCACCCCCGGCCCGAAGGCGAATGCCAAGGCGGGCGAGGACGGCGACGGCGGCGGCTTCCCGCTGTGGATCTTCATCGTGGGCGCGGTGGTGCTGTTCGGCGGCGGCCTCGCCTTCGCGCTGCTCGGTGGTCGGGGTAAGCGACGTTCGTGAGCCGGTCCGACCGCACCGATCGCCGTGGGGGGACCGGCGGCATCCGACGTTGGCTGCTGCTGGTCGTCCCCGCGGGCCTGCTGGGCGCACTGCTGGCGTGGATGCTGGCCGGGGCCGACCCGGTGCAGCCGGAGGCCCCGACCCGGGCACTGGCGGACTGCGCGGGCGCGGCGGTGCTCGGCCTGGCCGCACTCCCCCGCCTGCACGACCGGCTCGACATCCCGTGGCGCGTGCTCGCCATCGCGGCGGGGGTGTGGGCGGCCCTGGAATTCGCCATGCTCGCCTTCGAAGCCGCCGAGGTGCTGGGTGTCTCGGTGGGTGAGCTGGGCGCGCGGCAGTTCGGCGGTTTCCTCACCGATGTGAGCGGCGGCCAGATCGGCATCGCCATCCTGCTCGGCAGCGGTGCGGTGGCGGCCTACAGCGCCTTCGGTTTCCGGCTGCCGGAGCGGGCCACCCCCGATCTGGTGCTGGTGTTCACGGCGGTGACCCTCGCGCTGCGGCCGATCACGGGACATATGTCACAGCAGGCGTTCGGTTCGGTGCTGGCCGCCGTGCACGCGCTGGCGGCGGCGGCCTGGTTCGGGCTGCTGCTGGCGCTGGCGCTGGTGGTGCGGACCCGCGGCGAGTGGGCGGTGTTGCTGCCCCGCTATTCGGCGTGGGCGCTACCGCTGGTGGGCGTGGTGGGACTGACCGGCCTGGTGAACGGTCTGGTGCGGATGGGCGGTCCGGCGGCGCTGGTGACCACCGGCTACGGTCGCATTCTGCTGGCCAAGACCGTACTGCTGGCGGCGCTGATCGCGCTGGGCTGGTGGTGGCGCAGGCGCTGGGTGCCGGTGGCCGCCGATCACCGCATGACGGCCGAGTCGTCGCTGCGGCGCGCGGTGCTGGAGACGGTCGCCATCGCGGTCGTTTTCGGACTCGCTGCTACACTCGCCGTCACCGCGTGAGACCTGGTGTGACACACCCGACCCGCCGACCAAAACTAGAACACGTTACAGTCGAGCGCATGACCGAAGTCAAGATCATCGCAGACTGCGCGGCCTCGGCCGAATCCGCGTTCGCCTACGTGAACGACTACCGCAATCTCCCGAAGTTCATCACCGAGATCAGCGCGTTCACCCCGCTCACCGAACAGACCGAGGGCGTCGGCGCGACCTTCGACGGCACCATTCAACTCGGCCCCGTCACCCTGCACTCGACCATCGAGATCGTCCGCCACGAAGAGAATTTCGCCATCGGCGTGAAGTCCATCAAGGGCTTCGAGATCGAGTCCACCTTCCTGTTCCACGCCAAGGGCGAGCACGCCTGCACCGTCGACGCCATCGTCGACTACCGGGTGCCGGGCGGTATCGCGGGCAAACTGCTGGGCAAGACCATCGAGCCGTTCGTGAAGATGGCCGTGAAGAGCTCCACGCACCACCTGACCACCCAGATCGCCGCCTACCACCGCAGCGACGCCAACGCCTGATCACGCATCCGGACGGTCGCCGACGACGCCGACCCCGGTATGCCCGCCGCCCCGAGGGGCCGCGAATACTCATCGGTAACCACAGGGGAAGATGAACCCCGTGACCGATTCAGCCAATACTTCCGCGAACCCCGTCGCCACCGCCGACCTGGCCGATGAGATCGGCCCGGAGATCCGCAGCTGCGACACCCAGTTCATTCAGTTCGGCGGCCGGGAGACCTTCTCCGGTCGCATCGTGACCATCCGCTGCTTCCAGGACAATCTGCTGGTCAAGCAGACCCTCGGCGAACCCGGCGCGGGCCGGGTGCTGGTCGTCGACGGCGGCGCGAGCGTGCACACCGCCCTGGTCGGCGACATCATCGCCGGACGCGGCGTGGACAACGGCTGGGCCGGTGTGGTCGTCAACGGCGCGGTCCGCGACTCGACCATCCTGCGCACCCTCGACATCGGCATCAAGGCGCTGGGCACCAATCCGCGCAAGAGCACCCAGACCGGCTCCGGGGAGAAGGACGTGCCGGTCGAGTTCGGCGGCGTCACCTTCGTGCCGGGCGACATGCTCTACAGCGACCACGACGGCGTCGTCGTGCGCGCCGAGAGCTAGCCCGCCTCTCCGGGACTTCAGCGCACAGCTGAGCCGTCGGCCGTCATACACGCGTGCCGGCGGCCGTGTGCCGAACCGATTTCGGCCGTACCCCCGAGTTACCCTCGCCTCCCGAGACCAGTTGTC
The DNA here is from genome assembly GCF_030010695.1 of Nocardia sp. CC201C. Lineage (NCBI taxonomy): Bacteria > Bacillati > Actinomycetota > Actinomycetes > Mycobacteriales > Nocardiaceae > Nocardia > Nocardia sp. CC201C. The sequence goes on along the minus strand of NZ_JASCXP010000118.1, from coordinate 2,054 downwards.
ACGGGTGCGGGAGACGCGCGTAAGGCTCAGTCCGCCGCGACACGGGCCTTGTGGCCCGCGAGCGTGACCACGTCGCCCGCTTGCAGCTGTCGGCCGCGACGCGTCTCCACCTCGTCGTTGACGCGCACCAGGCCCTGGGCGATCACGGTCTTGGCCTCCGAACCGGAATCGATGAGGTTCGCCAATTTGAGGAATTGGCCGAGTCGAATGACTTCGTCCGCGATCGGCACATCGACAGGATCCGACATGGGTACATCCTCACCCGCCGACGCTCCCGCGCCAAAACGCGACCTCGCGACCGGCCGGTAGGCCGCGGTTCCCCGGTGCCGAGACACGTACCCGGTGGCTTCTCCACAATGTGCCGTCGCACCAGACACACTGGTGCGGTGACTTCGACGCAGGACCGGCACCACCACGACTCCGAGCACAGACCGGAGGCGCGGTCACCGGAGGTTCCGCACCGGGGACACGGGCGCTTCGGCGAGGTGCCGCACCTCGCCGGTCTCGTACTGGGTGTCTTCGCCGTGTGCTGTGCGCTGTGGAGCATCTCCCCCGCCCTGCGCTACCTCACCTCCGGACTGCGGCACTACCTCGACGACTACTACTTCGACGCCCCCGACACCAGCCTCATGTGGGCGCTCATGGTCGGCCTGCTGGCGGGCGCGACCGCCAGCCGCAAACGCATCGCCTGGTGGGTGCTGGTCGGCTACCTCGCCCTGTACGCGCTGGCCAACGGCATCGAATTCGCCGCCGTGCGCGACTATCACGCCCTGGTCGCCCTCATCGTGCATCTGGGCGCGATCGGGATGCTCGTCGCCGCCTGGCCGGAGTTCTACACCCGGGTGCGTCCCGGCGCGGTGTGGAAGGCGCTCGCCGTGCTCGGCGGCGGACTGGCCGCGGGCTGCCTCATCGGCTGGGGACTGGTGGAACTGTTCCCGGGCAGCCTGCCCGGCGGCATCCAGCGACCGGCGTGGGCGGTCTCCCGGGTGACCGCGGCCATCCTGGTGAGCAACGAGAACTTCGACGGGCATCCGCCGCACTTCGTGAACCTGCTGCTCGGCCTGTTCGGCGCGGCGGCGGTGGTGGCGGCCGCGGTGGTGCTGTTCCGGTCGCAACGCGCGGCCAACGCGCTCACCGGTATCGACGAGTCGGCGCTGCGCGGACTGCTGGAGCGCTCCGACGTGGCGGATTCGCTCGGCTACTTCGCCACCCGCCGCGACAAGTCGGTGGTGTTCGCGCCCAGCGGCAAGGCGGCGCTCACCTTCCGGGTGGAGCTCGGGGTGTGTCTGGCCTCCGGCGATCCCATCGGCTTGCGGGAGGCGTGGCCGCACGCCATCGACGCCTGGCTGCGCATGTGCGACGAATACGGTTGGGCCCCCGCGGTCATGGGTGCCAGTGAGGCCGGCGCCACCGCCTACGGGCGCGCCGGACTGTCGGCACTGCGGCTGGGTGACGAGGCGATTCTGGAGACCCGGAGCTTCTCGCTGGCCGGACCGGAACTGAAGCAGGTGCGCCAGGCCGCCAATCGACTGCGCAAACAGGGCGTGGTGGTGCGGGTGCGCCGGCACGCCGAAGTGCCTCCGGAGGAGATGCGGCGGGTGATCGCCCGCGCCGACGCCTGGCGCGATACCGAGACCGAGCGCGGCTTCTCCATGGCGCTGGGCCGCCTCGGCGACCCGCTCGACGGGAACTGCCTGCTGGTGGAGGCGATCGACCCCGCCAGCTGCACCGGCCCGAACGACGAACCCCGGGTGCTGGGCATGCTGTCGCTGGTGCCGTGGGGCCGCACCGGCGTCTCCCTGGATCTCATGCGCCGGGACCCCATGGGCCCCAACGGGATCATGGAGCTGATGATCTCGCAGCTGGCGCTGAACTCCGACCAGTACGGCATCACCCGGATCTCGCTCAACTTCGCGGTCTTCCGCGCGGTGTTCGAGGAGGGCGGGCGGATCGGCGCGGGACCCGTACTGCGCCTGTGGCGTTCGATCCTCATGTTCTTCTCGCGCTGGTGGCAGCTGGAGGCGCTGTACCGGTCGAATGTGAAGTACCAGCCC
>NZ_JASCXP010000117.1:0-17715 GCF_030010695.1 Nocardia sp. CC201C | reverse complement strand
AGGGCCAACCTATGACATTTGATCGTGTTGTCACGGAATGTGTCTCGGTTCTGTGTGGATAACAGCGGCGACCGGATATGGTGCGGACCGCGCACAATGAATTGGCCTCTGAGCGACCTGAATCGCGCCCCATGCCACCGCTGCGGACCGCTGGCTCGGTTGCGGTGTTCGGTGCGGTGTTGACCGTCGTTGCCGGGGCTTGCGCTGACCAAGGGCTACGGGCCCTGATCGTGCTCGGCTTCGTGGTTTTCGATCTGTTCGGCGGTGTCACCGTGAACGCCATGGACGCATCCAAACGGTGGTGGCACCGCCCCGGACAGACTACGGGTGACCATCTCGTATTCGTCGCCGTTCACGTGCACCCGTTTCTGATGGCCTGGGCCGTGACGGGTTTTGGCTGGTGGATCGCACTGGCCTGCCACGCGGCGGCGTTGGTCAGCGCAGTGATCATTCTCATGACTTCGCCACGAGCGGCGCACCGCGGCCGACCCGGGGTTGCGGCTTGGACCGCCGGTATTACCTGCATTGGGGTTGGCGTGGTGCGAGGAACGCGGTGAGTATTGCGGAGGAGAGACTTTCGGAATTGTCCTGCACTGTCGCCCAGGATCGGGTGGTTACCGTCATTGTCGCGGTAGGGGGGTTGCCGATGCAGTGCGGTGCGAACGCGGCGAAGAACTGGTGCGGATCGAGCAGTGACTCTGGTGGGTGCACCCCGGGGCGGCGCACGGACGGCAGTTGTAGTGCCGCCACGGCTACGGGAACGCCGGTGTTCTCGCTCATCGTCAGGCCAGGAATCTGAGCCAGGGCCGTGGCTGCCGCGGCGGATTCGCCTCGGCGCGTGCCGCGGGCTACGGCGAACAATGGTGGCGGCCCGCCCGGGGTAATGATGTCGGCCGGCTTGGCGGGAAGCATTCGCTCGGCCTTGGCGGCGAGCCGGGCGGCCCAGTTGAGAGACAGTCCGCAGTCTATGCCAAAGCGTAGTGCCGACAGCACGGCTAGTGTGAATCGGTCGCCGACAACGATATTCGTGTTGTCGCGCAGTTCGGGAAAGGCATGCTGCAGTGTCACGGCCTCGGGGTGACCGAAGCTGCGGCCTGCTATCCGGCCAATGCCCGGATAGTCGAGCTCGATCTTCTCGAGTGCCGGACGCGGCACGACCTGCCGGTCGCGGGTGACAGGGATGGTGCCACTGATCTGCCGCAACCCGTGCGCAATCGCCGCGCTGGGTGGTCCGGGGGTATGGGGCTGTGCTGTATCGGCAACGTTCCATCCTGTTATCAAGCTGTCGACAGTGTTCAATTCCCGAGCGGCAATGACGGCCAGGAGGTTCGCGACGCCGGGGCTGGCACCCATCCCGATCAGCGCGGTCACTCCGGCTGTGCGGGCGCGTCCGTGCAAGGCCAACATCTCCAGCGTCGGCTCCGGATCGTCGCAGATGTCGACGTAGTCGCGGCCAGCATCGATCGCCGCCGCCAGAATCCGTACGCCGAATCGGAAGAACGGGCCGACTGTGTTGACCACAATGTCGCAATCACTCAGGGCCGCAGCCAACTGCGTCTGGTCGGTGACGTCCACCTGCCGGCTGGATGCCTTGGTGCCCAAGCGTTGCGCGACCGCCGCCGCGCGACCGCCGTCGATATCGGCCACGACCAGGTCGGTTACCGTCGCAGCGCCGATCAGGACCCGCGCCGCGACCCGACCCATCTCGCCCGCGCCGCCCAAGGCCAGAACCCGCATGATGATCACACTCTCGGAAGATTATATTTACTGTCATGATGGTAAATAAACTGGGGCGGCCCAGCAAGGTTCGCGAGCGCACGGTCGAGATCCTGCAGGCGATGGCCGGTGTCGTCGCGCGGGACGGGCTGGCGAACGCGACCTTGTCGCGCGTGGCCGAAGCGGCCGGGATGCAGCGCACGCTGGTCCTGCACTATTTCGGCAGTCGAAGTGGCCTGCTCCAGGCGTTCATCAACAGTGCTGTCGCCGGATACGGGTCGGCGATGCTACGTGCGGCCGGCGGCGAATCGATCGAGGCGCGTATCGACACCATGTTCGAGCCCGGCGCCTACCGCAGCCGCGAAGATCTCGTCATCTGGATCGAGCTGGTCGCCCTCGGTGCCCGCGACTCCCAGGTCCGTCAGCGACTGCACGAGCTGTGGACCAGCCGCTGGCTGCCGGAACTGCACGAGCAACTGCACGTCGACTATCCCCACGCCGGTGACGATCAGGTCGCCGCTGCGGCCTACGCCCTGGCCTGTCTGTTCGAGGCGCACTGGGCATTCCACTTGCAGGATGTCGCCACCTCTGAGCGCGGAGTCCAAGCCAAACGCGCCGCTCGCGCCGTTTTGGCGACCTTGGTCCAGAACTCGCTCTGAGGTGAAGGGAAACCGGCCGATCGGGTCCGACGAGATGGTGGCCGAATGGCTGACTGCTGCAGGCTATCCCGTCCGGGCGGACTACATCTACCCTTCCGGGGCGGCGGAGTCCTCGGTGGCGCGCGGGCCCCGCTTCACAGGGGGCTGCGCGACGCCTTTGACGTCGCTCTATGGATCTTTGCCGTGGATCCGATCATGACGCATGCTGGCGACGGCGAGGTGGTGGAGGGTTCCACAACAGGTCGATGCGGCGGTTGGGCCGAGTGGCCCATGGGCTCTCGCTGGGGGCCATGCCGGTGCTACGCGGTCGCCTTGTTGTAGGCCTCCAGCACCTCACTCGGGACGCGGCCGCGGCTGGATACCTCGAAGCCGTTCTTGCGGGCCCAGTCCCGGATCGCCTGCGTCTGCTCCCGATCGACCGCCGGCCGCGGCTTGCCCGCCGCCTTGCCTCGCGGCACGCGGCCGACCCGGCGCGCGTGCGGAGTCCACTGCTCGAAGATCCCGCGCATCCTTGCGGCGTTCAGCTTCGACAGGTCGATCTCGTAGGCCACACCATCGACAGCGAACTGCACCGTCTCCTCGGCCTTGGACTGACCGTCGTAGTCGTCCACCATCTCGACGATGACCTTGCGTGCCATGAAGCAGCCCTTTCCAGTGTGATTTCCGTGGTGAGTGGGATCGTAAACCGTGGAAAGGAGATGGTCCGCTAGCGGATGACCGATACAGTCGAGTGCCCGCGACGGGCAAGTCGGCACCGAGGGGAACTGGACGGCTTGTCTGGCAGCGAAGGCAAAGGGTGCTTGCGTTTCGAGTGTCGGCTCGCAGGACGGGGCGCCCGGACCGCGCGTATGCTCACCGCCGGGTATCGGCAATCAGCATGGTTCGCACGTCACGCGGCTCGAACCGATGGACTCCGGCGAATTTCAGGGTAGCGGCCGTACCGATGTCGGAGATAGGTCGGTGGGAAAGTCGTCCAGATCGGTGAGGACGAGTCGTCGGGCAGGGAGTCGGTCATCCGTCGCTTTGTTTACGTCACCCAGATCGGCGGCCCGGTGGCCGTCGAATACGGCCCGGACATAGCGTGGAAGGGCCGTGAGTCGTTGTCCGTCCAAGATAGAATCTGCGTCCTGCGTGTCCTCGGGTACCGGAGCCATAGGCGCTGTGGTCTCGGGAGTGCCGCTGAGCAGACGCCAATGGATGACGTCGACGATGTCGGTAAGCCCCGCAGGGATACGTTCGTGCGCACGGGTGGCGTCGGTAGGCGAAAACAGCATCGACCACGGCATAGCGTGCGCCAAATAGCGTGGGACGTAGTGTCGATGGCGGGCCTGCAGCAGGTTCCGCACGACACGACTCGGCAAGGCCGAACATCCCCACCATCGCGGATTCTCCTCCCCAAGCGTCACTGTCTCGTAGCCGTGCGGGTGCATGGGGTTTCGCATCGTGATCGGCCGCCCCGACGTATGCGGGAAGAACTGGTCGTTGGTCTTCAGGGCGGCGAGGTCGTGGCCGTCGAAATGGCCACTGGCCCAACCATTGTAGAAAACGTGGTACGGAAGGTACCCGCGTTGATCGCATCCGGCGATCAGCAGGTCGATCTGCCGAATACCCGTGTTACCGATCCTATGGCCGAGATGCCGATAGTTTCGGCCGAAGAACTTTTTCGCCTGTACCCGCAGGCACAGCCACCGGGTATCTGCTCCGATCCACCACTCCCAGTCCGCACCGACGCGTGCCTCCTCCCGTTTGCTGGGCTTGTGGACGAGAACCTGTGGAAACTGCTGGTTCAGTTCGAACAGCAGATAGTCGGTGATGGACTCTTCGCTCGGTGCCAGGCCACGCGGCTGTCCGTGTTCGAGGCGACGCCACGTGTCCACTGCCAGGTAGTCCATCGCTGCCGTCAGGTCCGCGTGCGTCGCCATAGATCGATCATGATGGAGAGACCGGCGCCGCTCCAGCGGTAGCACGCGATCTGCTGTCCGGCCAATAATCGGTACTGCCGAAACGGCATGGAGCCCTGACCGTTTCGCGCGTACCTCGAGCGGTCTCAACGCGTGCTCTGGTAGGCAGGTCGCACTCCGTCCCCAGAGCCAAACCGAGCCCCGGACCGTTTGCGTCGGTGCGGGGCTCGTTCGGGGGTAGTCGGACCGTGCTGATCGCATCAGCGTGGTTGACGGTCGGACGCTACCAGGACCCGCCGACAGGCACAGAACCCGCCACTGTCGGACTCGCTAGTGCTGGAGCTGCCAGACGAGGTTGCCGCGCAGGCGGCCGTTCTGGGTCTTGTTGCACTGAATCGCACGGCCCTGCCCGTCGACCCACTGCTCACCCTCACCCAAGCAGTCATCGCCGGGCGAAACGCTGTGATGCGGGTCGACCGGCAACTTCTCGTTGACCGGCCACCACACGTACGCGTCGGTACGCTTCACCTGCACGCAATACACGGTCTGCCCGTCCGCGGTCTGAGCAACGGTCCGCGTCGGCGCGTATGTGGACGCGCAGTAGTCGCCGATAGTGACGGTGTCGCTTGCCGGTGCGGGCGCCGGCGCGTTGTTGTCGCCGCTGCCGGTGGGAAGTGCCGCGGCGGTCGGGGCGCCTACGAGTAGCACCAGCGCGGCGATGCCGGCGATTCGAGCGCGTGTCTTCATTGGATGTTCCTTCGAGGCGTGGAATGAACGTCGTGGTCGGGGCATCCGATGCGAGAGGGGCGGCGTTAACGGTCGATGTCTGGTTTGTGTGAGGTAGGCACAGAATGTCTGCTACGTCGCGACGGTGCTCTACCCAGAATGCGTGGATCGCCGCCTCGGTAGGTGGCCTCTTGCCACAGCAGATATCGAATCCATGCCAGATCCAACTGGACGGTCAAATCGTCAGCGTCGAAACCGAATTCCTCAAGCAGTCGCTCGGCTTTCTGAGGGCCGCCGGCGGAGCCGATAACCTTCGACGCACCGAGCTGTTTGGCGATCTATCCGGCGATGGAACCGACCGCTCCTGCGGCGCCGGAGATGAACACGACGTCGCCCTCTCGGATCGGGGCGATCTCGGTCAGGCCTGCCCACGCGGTGAGTCCGGTGGTGCCGAGTACGCCCAGGTATGCCTGGGGCGCAGCGAGATTCGGGTCGACGATCTGCGCCGTGCTCGCCTTGAGGAGTGCGTACTCGCGCCACCCGTCGAAGTGGGTGACGGTGGTGCCGACCGGAACGGTGTCTACGGCGGAGGCGACGACGGTGCCGACCGCGCTGCCGGTCATCGGCTCGTCGAGGGTGAAGGGCGGAATGTAGGACTCGACGTCGTTCATGCGACCGGGCATGTAGGGGTCGATCGAGATCCAGTCGTTGCGGACCAGGATCTGGCCTGGACCGGGATCGGCGACTGTCGTGGTCGCGAACTCGAAGTCCGTCGGCTGGGGTTCGCCGACAGGTCGGGTGGTCAATCGCCATTCACGGCTGGATACGGGCATGGTTGTGCTCCTGAGTGAGTGGGGGATGGTTTTCGCAAGTGTGGAGATGCCCTTGCTCTGATGGTTCATGGGCGGCGCGACGGGGGTGGTGAGCAGTAGCATGCGCGGGTGTGGACGATTTCTTGCTGTTCCTGGCGTCTGTCGTTCCGATAGTTCTGATTCCGGTCGGGTTCGCGTGGGCGGTGACGCGCGCGCGTCGACGCGGCCTCGGTGGTTCAATCGTCGGGCCGTTCCAGGAGATGTGGGATCCGAGTGCTGCGCGGACTCGGGTCGAAATCGAGGTGCGAGCCGAACTGAAAACGCGCGCTCCGTCACCGGGTGATCCGCTGTCCGGTAGTGAGGACGTGCCCTGATCGCCGATCAGGTCGGGCGAACTGTGTCGTATTCCGGTAGGGCTGCTTGGTTTTCAGCATCGTGTAGAGGACGTCGCAGCGGCGGCGAGCCAGGCAGATCAGGGCGGCGTTGTGCTTCTTGCCCTCATCGCGTTTGCGCGTGTAGTAGGCGCGGCTGGCCGGGTCGTGCAGCGCGGCGAACGCCGAGAGGAACAGGGCGCGTTTGAGTTTGTGGTTGCCCGAGCGGGGGGTGCTCGCCCTTGATGGAGCTGCCGGAGTTGTGGGTGACCGGGGCGATGCCGGCGTAGGACGCGAGGTGCCTGGCGGTGGCGAAGGCCGAGCGGTCACCGACCTCGAGCCGGATGCGGGCTCCGGTCCTGACTCCGACGCCGGGCATCGAGGTCAGGACCTTGGCAAGAGGGTGCGCATCGAGCATCTTCTCGATGTCCTCAGCGATGGTTTTGCGTCGCAGCAAAACACTTTTCAGAGAGTCAGTCAGTTTGGGCAGCACGATCTCCGCGGCGTTAGAACCGGGAACGGTGACCCAGGAACCCGGTCGAGCTGGCCAGCGGGTTCCTGGTGTTGATGAGCCTGGATATTCTGCGTCCGTCCCTGGCCCACCTGCTGCAGCGCAAGCACAACGCGGTGTTCCTGACCCGGAAGATGAGTCGCGTCCGTGATCCCGGGGGCTTCGCGTTGCTGCGCGATGCGGTCGCAGCGACGCCGGCGCTGCAGGCAGAGGGATCGGCGGCGATCACGATGATCGCCAAAAACGTTGCGGCCAAGGGCGGAATGGTCGCCGAGGTGACCGTGGGTGATCTGGTTCAGGCATACGACCTGCGCCGGACGGCGAGAAGACGCGCGACCTACATCTCCGCGGCCTACGCGCTTGTTGCGGCAGGTCGGGGTCGTGCCCGCCGAAGCACCCGCTACGTTTCGGGCGTTGGCCCACACCATGGGACAGCGCAGCCTGGAGGCACTGCTGGATCGCTACCCGATCACCTGCCAGCCGGTCCGCGCGGTGATCCTGGACTATCTGCGCGAGCGTCAACCAGCCGTGGACTACGTGACCTTGGATCAGCTGGCGTTCATGATCGGCGGCAAGTTTTGGGCCGACCTCGAGCGCCATCATCCCGGCATCGACTCGCTGCACCTGGCACCCGAGGTCGCGGCAGCCTGGAAGGAACGACGGCAATACCGGACACGCAAGGTCCATCACGCCGACGGCACCACCACCTCGGAGCGATACCGGCGGCTGTCGGACAACGAGTTGACTGTAGTCCGAGCATTCTACCAGGACACCGCGCAATGGGCACTGGAAGAATCATCCCGTTGGGGACCATGGGTCGCACCATGTCCAGTGCGCGACAGCGATCTCACCATCCGCCAGCGCAAGGTCAACAAACATCGCAAGGCCCGGATGGACCAGCGCACCCGCGAGCGACTGCCCGTCCTTCCACTGCTGGTCAAGACCGCTCAAGACCGGCTGGAGCTGGCCAGCCGAAGACTACGAGCGGCCCAATCGGTCGACACGGGCCAGTATTTCGACATCGACGGTCGACGCTGGCATCGCCCCGTCCTGGCCAGAAACCTGCCCATGACCCCAGTGGTCTGGGCCGTCGATCCCGACACCGGTAAACGGCGTGACCTGGCAACCGAGGAAGGGGATACCTTCTGGGCCTGGGCCATCCTGGAGACCTTGCGCCACACCGGCATTCGCGCCGAGGAACTACTGGAGCTCACCCACCACGCGATCACCGAATACCGGCTGCCGTCGACAGGCGAACTCGTCCCGCTGCTGCAAATCGCGCCGTCGAAATCCGACGCCGAACGGCTGCTGCTCATCAGTCCCGAACTCGCCGACGTCCTGAGTGCCGTGAGCGTGGTATTCCAACTGGTGGCTGCGACACCCCGGGGGCCGTAAGAATCCGTACGGTACGTCTCACTTTACGAGCGATCAAAAGCGGTCGGCCCCAGCGATCTTGGTGGCCGACCGTCTGGCCGCTTCGAACAGCGCTCAACGCGGCAGAATGGTGCGTTCGGGCCGATCCACCAGCCGGACATCTGTGAAGTAAACGCCCAGGCCGGTCAGCGGTATTGCGCTACTCCATGGCCTTGACCAGGATCGTCACACTCGGATCCACGTCCGGAGCACACGCGAGAGTCGGCAGATCGGCGCCACTCAACCCCGCGAGCTCAAGAGCCGATCGCCCGGACAGGTGAGACGACTTGATCGACTGACCGTCGGCAATCGAGGCATAGAACTGAGCGGCATAGTTGATCGCGTCACCGTCGTCGATCTCGTCGGCCATACCGATCGCGAACGGCACCACCTCGGCGACAAGATCATCGATCTGAGCTGCGGAGTTGCACGAGTTCAGCAGTACCAGCAGCGGCGGAGCGTCGGTCGCCTGGATCGCACGAGCGAACGCACCAGCGGCGACATCTATGCCCGAATTGGGACCGTCAGTGTCCTGTTCGAACACCAGGAAGTCATTGTCGCTATGACCGGAGAAGTGGACCACATGAGGACGGAATTTGCTGATCCCGTCGAGCAAGTCCGCGGGCGTTGCCGCAGGACGAACATCGAACATGATCTGATCGCGATGAAGAGCTGACTGGACGGCCGCGCGGATCCGCTTCTGCTCGCGCCCCACTCGGAGATCGCCCTCGCCCGCAGCCCCGAGAATCAGCACCCGCAGCTTCTCAGCTTGAGATTTAACCTCTGACCGACGGGCATAGCTGGACGGGCGAATCCTGGCGGGATTCCTGTTGAAACCCCGCGACCGGTAAAGCCGGACAGAGTCGATGCTGGCGGAGCGATCTCCACGGACATCAAGTTGCCCGTGGCACGACAGTCGGCGACAGGAGTTCTCGGCGAACATGTTCCAGATTTTCGATGCGGGTCGATCATGACGATGGCCGCCGCGCATCCCATAATGCCTAGTTTGGTATGTCAAACCATGGTTGATGTTCGAAGGAAGAAACTCCGGCGCAGCTTGTACCGCATCGGCGGCGTTGCTAGAGCCTGGCAGACCGCCCGGTAGCTTCAGCTTTGTCGGTCTGACGGTGAAAGTGGTGATCGTGATCCGCAGCTAGTACAGTTAATTCGCTTCCGCCAGCCCGAGGGCGTGCGGCAGCGTGTGCGGTTCGCTCATCATCATCGGCGATCGCTAGTGTTCGGGTTCGTTCGAACTGTGCGATGGCGTGTGGTTAACAGCCCCGGGTTGAGGATATCGGCGAAGGGAAGGCATTTTGCCGGTCGCTCCTGCGATCTGTGCCGACGGTATCTTCCTCACGTCGTGCGTGAACTGAGGTAGAACGCAGCCCAATATCGAGCTGACTGCAGTGGGCGAGCATCGAGATGCACGGTGGCTGGCGGCGCCACATGTACTCCGTGTTCGTGCAGGAAGCGCGTCAGTTCCTGCACGGTCACGCTCCTCATCCACAGTTGTACGGTGCGCAGTCGCGAGGACAACTCCTCGGCCCCCAGCGCTTCCAGGGCCGCGACTTCCTGGAAGAAGCGTGTCATGAACGCCACGCCTGCGAGGTCGCTGACCTGCCACAGGGAGCCGACGGAGAACGCGAATCCCGCATTCAATGCGGCAGCATTGACGCTGATCGCTTCATCACCGAGCACCAACGTAGAGGGCACTCCGGAGCTGCACGAGCTGAAGGCGGCCAGAAAGGCACCACCGTCGGTCCGCTTCCAATCGCTCATCGACTGAACCGTGACATCGGCGTCAGTCAAAATCAGGGCCGACTGTCTCGGGTCCAGATGATCGACACTGGAGTGACCTGAGAAGTGCACAACGGAAGATGTTCGGGCAGCCGTAGCCAGGTCCTGGGCACACGCTTCGTGCGTCGCGTCCGCACGGAGCCCTGCCGTGCGGAGGATTCCCTGCACCGCCGATACTTCGGCGTCGGGGTATCGCAGCTGAGATGCGTGGGGAGGGTTCATGGCGCTCACGCCGTGGTAGGAGAATCTGTCATCCAGCATGAGTCGGCTGGTGCTCGAGGATGTCGAGTGGCGACTGGAAACCACGCTGATAAATGGATGCCGATAATCGGGATGGTCGAGCACTGCAGCTGAGACCGGTAGCTGAGAGAACAAGCCACACGCTACGAGACAGATTCCGGAAGCTGGGGGGGCGAGGCGGCAGATCTGTTCCGCAACGGTATGCAGGCTTTCAAGCGTAGCCACCACGGCCGTATCGAGGTGCGCGGACATGCCCGTGGTCTGCACTGTCACCAGCCCAGGTGCGTTGTCGGCGAAGGAATTCGTCAGTTGCACCAGATGGCGCCCGGCGAGTGCATCGAGCCGAATGCCTCGTGGACGATCCCATTCCTCACGGACCACAGCAATGTAGGTGGCGACGGGGGAATGAGTCAGGTAGACCCACGACGGGCCCCGCTCTGCGGTGGCGTCGTGTGACGGGAAGTCAGGGGTGTCGGTCAGCTCATGGATCAGAGCTCGACTGGCTTCGATGGTCTCGATGGCTTCGTCCCATAAACCGTGCTCGCACATTTGGCCGGCGATGAATCGCATCTGCACCGGATTCGATCGAAGGAACGGTTCCAGGCGTTCGCGGGAAAGCGCCGTGATCACGCGATTGAATGCGGATACCGCGGCTCGCAGCACCGGAACCTCTGTCTCGGGCTCGAAGAGTTCCTGCCCGTTCTTGATGATGAAGTAGGCGCAGCCGAAATATCGCTCAGGGTCGGTGTCGAAGCCGTGGAGTGCGCTGATCAGTCCTTGGAGGGTAGTGCGGGATCGGTGCAGCAAGAATTCGATTCGCGCCTGATACCACCTTCCGTGGGCGAGTTGCTGCCCCTCGGACGACACCGCGAGCAGCCGCTCCAATTCCCGTGAGACCTCGTCGAGAATGGTGATGTGCTGTGGGCTCAGCGACATGCTCGCATCCAAGTCCAGCCAGGCAGGAGTTTGGTCGACACCGATCGCCACCGGATTGCTTCGGAGCAGGTCTGCGATCGATTCTGGAGCATTCGAAGCCTTTTCGTACAACGAAGCCGGCAGGTCGTCGATATGCGCCAAGACGAGGGCGCGTATCTGCGCCTGCTGGTCGGCGCCGATCAGTTCCATCACGACTCGACCCAGTTCGGCGATGCCGCCTACCGGGGTATCGCCCTGGTGTGTGCGAAGGAGCTTCAGCCCATCCAGCATTTCGGTGGCTGCGTCGGCCAATGCTCGCACTCGGTCTGCGCCATGCTGACGATAGGACATCTGGCAACCCAATCGGCCTGCCGTGAACTGCGAATATCCCCAGTCGAGTGAGTTCTCTTCCTTGTGCTCGAAACTGAAATCCAGGAACGCCTCTGCGTTTCGGAGGTCGGAGTCGTGGATGTGCCGTTTGTCGAGGAGCGCGCTCGCTGCGTTCGTGTATTCGATAGCTGCGCGCCACATGTCACCGAGTTCTCGGTATTGTCCCGCAGACTCTTGGAGGAGGCGGGCCGCGCGGGTCTTTGCGAGGTCAGTGTCCTCGGTGACGTATTCGCTGAGTGCCCAACCGAGGCTGGCTAGAATCGAGGCGACCGTAGCTTGGTCGTGACGTGCCAGGGCGATCCGGTGTGCCGCACCCAGTTTGAAGGCTGCTTTCAGGAGGTCCTGGTCACCTGGCGCGCTAGGCAGCAACAAGCTACGGGCCTCATTGCAGTACCTGGCCATCGCCTGGTATCCATGCCTGGACCGCGGGTTGTGGCCTGCTGGCTTTCTTGTCCCGCGCTCGAACGATTGCTCGACCTCGGTCACGTTTATTGCAGTACCTCCCTTTAATATCGACGAACAAGTCCGCGGCCTTGGACATGCGCTCCCTGATACTCGCCAGGCGTGAAACCGTCGCCTCCGATGGTACTCGAGATCATCTGTCGACACGGATGAACTTCAACAGCCGCGCCCCGAGGTCAGGAACTACAACTCACCCGGCCAATACCGAGCGCCGGGCTGAGCGGTCCCCGATGACGAGACCACCCGGGAGTAGAGCCAGGTGATTTCGTACCGTGTTCAGTTGGTCCCGCAGCCCACTGGGTGGTGGGTGTGGGTACAGGCCGCAGCGTACTCGGCCGGCGTCAGGTAGCCCAGCGCCGAATGCCGATGCCGCCGATTGTGATCGACCTTGAAATCGCCGATCACCACCCGCGCCTCGAGCAGGCTGGTCCAGTGGTTGCGGTTGAGGCACTCGGTCCGCAACCGGCGGTTGAACGATTCGACGAACCCGTTGTTCCAGGGCGTGCCCGGAGGAATGTAGGAGATCCCGACTAGGTCGGCGCAAAACCGTTGCAGCGCATTCGAAATCATTTCCGGGCCGTTGTCCATCCGCAGCACCCTCGGTGGGCCGCCGGCCGCGGCGAATACCTTCTCCAGTTCGGTGACCAACCTGTCGGAGGTGATCGAGCGCTCCACCACGTGCAGCAGCGACTCGCGGGTGTGTTCGTCGATCATCGACGCGATCTTCACCGCCCGACCGTCCACGGTGGAATCGAACTGGAAATCCAACGCCCACACCACCTTCGGCGCATCGGCTTCCACCGGCGGCACCGATGAAATACCGGCCCGTTTGCGCGGGTGGTGTTCGCGGACCTGCAGGCCCTCCTCACACCAGAGCCGGTGGACCTTCTTGAGGTTGACGCCCGCGCCCTCGTCGAACCGCAGTGCCGCCCAGGCACGACGGAACCCGTGCCCGGGATTCTTGACCGCGTACGAGCGCAGCCAGGCCCGCATACCGGCGTCCGGATCGGTCGGGGTGTCCTCGATCGGCAGCCGCCGATAGGTCGACCGATTCAGCCCAACGACCTTGCACGCGAACCGTTCCGACATGCTCTTGACTTCGCGAAGCATGTCCACGGCGCGACGCTTGGTGGCTGGGCTCAGAATTTTCCCCGAGCGATCTCCCGCAACGCGTCCTTCTCCAGCTCGGCATCGGCGAGCAGCCGCTTCAAGCGGGCGTTCTGCTCACGCAGCTCTTTGAGTTCCTTGGCGGCGTCGGTGTCCACACCGCCGTACTGGCGGCGCCAGTTGTACAACGTCGCCGCCGATACCCCGATCTCGGCGGCAGCCTCCTCGCCGGTCTTACCGGCGGCGGTCAGCTCGTCGGCACGGCGCAGCTTCCGCACGATGTCTTCCGCGGAATGCCGCTTGCGTCCTGCCATATCGATCAGTGTCCCTTCTCGGCCCTCACCAGGCCATACAGGACACTAATACCAAGTGGTCTCATTCACCGGGGACGGCCCAATCGGACTGCGGGGCAGTACTCGGTGCGGAGGAATCGGTTCATCTTGATGGCAACTTGGAGGGTCGCCCCGGTCGACATGTCTTGTTCGATGAAACTTTCCCAGGTCTCGATACCGGTGGCGATATCGCGACAGAACAAGACCATGACGTAGGCCAAGCCTTCGAGGATGCCGCGTTCTATTGCGGTGTCGCGCGCGATGCCGTAGTTGGTCTCCATGGCCACCAGGTGCAAGCGCACCAGCAAGCCCTCGGTGACCCCCGCAGCCGATAGCAGTTCAGCAGTCGAATCCTCATGACCGGTCGGAACAGTTGTAGACGGTGCCCCCGTGTAGGCGACCCGCGATGTTGTTGTCGGGGCGGCAGCCGTCGGCGTGGACTCGTGATCTGACTTCTGCTCACGCCCGAAGAACGCCAGCGCCGCCACGATGGCCAGTACTGCGCAGGCCTCGATGCACTGACGCCTGCGCGAACCTCGACCTTTGATAGCTGTCATGTATGGACTGTCCAGAAAGTCGGACAGACGTTACCGAGCGCCGCCGCAGCCGTGCCCCCTCGTGACCCGGGCAGCGAGATCGAACGGCAGCTGGCCGGTTAGTGAACGAGTACGCGGACTTCATGTCTTGCATGAAGTCGGGACGATTCGATGAAGCCATTCCGCTCTGCGAGCAGACCCTCATCGACCGCGAGCGGGCCCTCGGACCCGACCACCCCCACACCCTCAGCTCGCGCAACAACCTCGCCGGCGCCGCCCACCACGAACACGTCCTCGAGATCGTGTACTGGGACGCGGGCACCGCCCGGCTGCTCCCGAGATTGATCAAGGGCCGCACGCGCGGGCCGGTGTTCGTGACCCACCGCCGCCCCGGGCCTCCTGTGGGAGAAGGCATCAGCAGCTACGGGTCCGTCTTTCACCCGGCCGAGCATGCCGCCCTGGCGCGCATCCTGATCGGCGGACACCCAGCGGCGTGTCACATCGCCGCGGGCACCCCGGGCGAGCCGGTATGGACAACGACCCCATCGAACGACAGGCCCTGCTCGATGCCGATGCCCCCACAGGTACGGGCTGACCAGCGCTGGGTGCGAGACCTGCTGCTCTGTCATGGCATGTGGCTTCGATGGGATCGCGACCAGTAGCCCCTCCGGTTACAGCTCCCACGGGGCCGGGCCGGTGCGTGACTCCCAGGCCGCCAGCGCGCGAGCGTCCATCAGCAGGATGCCCGCTGCCTGCGCGTAGGATCGTGCCGCCGAGGTGTAGTCCCGCGCGGTGGTCACCACCGCCGCGACATCCGCGCGGTGGATGGTGAAACAGGTACCTCCGAAGCGCTGCACATCCTGGGATCCCACTTTGCCGCTATTGCGATACCGCTTGGCCTGCAGCACGATCCGCTGTCCTGCCGGGCCGCGTGCCAGCACATCCGCGCCCAGGTCGCCGGCGCCACCCACCACTCGTACATCCCGGCAGCCGTCGCGGCGGCACAACGCGGCCAGTGCGTGCTCGAAGGCGGCGGGGCTCAAGGAGTTCTGTCGCAGCGCTGCGACTGCCCGCGCGTCATCGCGGGCACGGATACGGCGCCGATGCCAGATCCACAGGGCCGCCGCGATCGCCGCCACGGCTACAACACCCGCACCGATCACCGCGACCAGCACGGGCCGGGCTTCGAGCACCGGCAAGACCAGCGCGAGCACGGCTAAGCCC
The DNA here is from genome assembly GCF_030010695.1 of Nocardia sp. CC201C. Classification (NCBI taxonomy): domain Bacteria; kingdom Bacillati; phylum Actinomycetota; class Actinomycetes; order Mycobacteriales; family Nocardiaceae; genus Nocardia; species Nocardia sp. CC201C. The sequence continues at coordinate 2,603 of NZ_JASCXP010000117.1, read as the reverse complement.
GCCACGCCTGCCATGAACATCGACGCCCCCGAATCCGCGCGTCGCCGTGACCGCCGATATCGCCGCCCCATGTGACCACCCCTGCCTCACCGGCGAGACTTGGTGTCCCGCAACGGACAAATGGTCTTCCGAGGGTAGGTCGCTGTACCGACAACCCGGCTGCGACAACGGTGTGGTGTACCAATTCGACCTCCAGCCGGACCTGGCTGGAGGTCGAATTGGTCGGGTGGTTGCCGGTTGGCCGGGTTAGTTGTCGTGGCCCGCGCACCTCCGTCCCGGCCAATCGAAGAGGGGCGCAGTATCTGCTTCGGCCGGGTGCGGCGCGGTACCTCACCTGACGGCCCCCTGTGCCATGGGCTCGGGGGCCGTGGGGTGGTACGGGACCGATTCAGTTGGGTAGCAGCGTGTTCAGCGTGAGCAGGCCGATGGTGAATGCCCCGGCGAACGCGCCGCCGCCCGCGCAGATGGCGGTGGCCCAGGTGTTTCCGTTGTGCCGAGTCAAGGCGCCGCCGATGAAGCCGATCAGCACGCTGGTGAGTAGGGCGACCAGCAACCAGAGCACGAGCAGGGTGGATGGTGAGGTCATTGTGGAGTTCCTGTCGATCGAGGGGTATTCGTTCGACGGCGGAGCGTAGAGAGGTGGGGTGCAGCGCAGCGTGCACGTCTGTTTTGGCTGTTCACGGTGGTGGGAGTGGCCGGAGCGTGGGGGAGTCGTAGCGGGGGTGGGGGGTATCGGCGAGAATCGTTTGCCGAGGCCGAAAGCCTCATGGGTACCGGAGCCTTTCACATTGTTGTGGTTCTGGTGTTCCTGCGACCCCTGCCCCTGTGGCAGCCAAACCTTGGCGGCAGGGGTCGCAGCGTGGTTTCTCAGTTCCCTTGTCGGAGAGCTGAAACGGCCTGGGTGAGGCCGCGTTCGGGAGAGTAATGAGATTCGTGGGCGGATTGTGTGCGTGGCACACATCTGGTGTGACCTCGAGGACCAAATGCCCGAGGCGCGGCCAGGTGGCGGCCGGCAGAAGGACGGTGTCCAGGCCGACGATGCGGCTCGCGGTGGCCGCTCGGGTGAGCCGAGAGAGAGGGGCGATCATGTCGCGCACGATGACACAAAGCCGGAACCGTTCTCAAGCATCTACATTCATGCAGGTCAGTTAGGTGTATGAGCTTGTGCCGGTGTAGTTCTACCACTAAACACCACCGGCACGACCCGGCTCAGGACTCCTCGGTTCTCAGGTGGGGCGTGCGGTCGCGGGCTTGCTGGCAGGCGCACACGGGGCGGTCTTGCGGCGAGGCGTACACGTGGCCCCGCACTGGCATCGATGTGTCCTGTGCCCGTTGCGATCCGGGCCGGGGCACGGCACCCAGCCCACGAGCACATCCGCGGCGCCCGGCAGTGGATGTCCGTGCGGGCATCGCGCCGGGACCGGTTCGGCCCAGCGGCCCTTGCCCAGTCCCACCAGCTGCCGCGCGGGTGTCACCCGCCCGTCGGCCACGTAGAGGTGGCGCGGCGAGGATTCGCGGTCGTGGTCGGTGTGGTGGCTGTAGGTGATCGAGTCCGACTACTCGCGGGTGGGGTATCGGTATTCGAGGTTGTCGAGGTCCGGGACGACGGCACTACGCTCGTGCAGGCCGCCGAGGATGTGCCCGGCCGGTATCCGTTCCCGACGCCGACCGTTCACCTCGTCCCCGCGGATCCACCCTCGCCGTGACCGGGCGGATCGCGCATGTCTGAGCTCCCCGCCCGCACCCGTGTGTACCGCATCGACCGTCCGGAGCGGCGCGGGTGGGTGATGCCCCGCGGCACCGTGGGTATCGTGCGCACCGATTTCGTCCATCACCTGGACGAGCTGGTGGATATCATCTCCGCCGAGCCGCCGGACGACCGCGACTGGGTCGTGGTCTGGTGGTCCGCCGACAACCACCGCTGGGAACGGGTGGCCGACCTGGACGCGGAAGCACCACCGCCACCGCGGTACAGCCGACCCACGGAATGACTGACTGGTCTGTTTTCGGTCGTGAGGGGTGCGCTGAGCGTGGCAACATCCGAGTTGTGGGCTCGATCGGCAATCCCCTGGATATCGAAACGCGGACTCTGGGGTTGCGGCTCCCGGGGCACCCGGATGTCGAGTACATGGTGACGCTGGTCCGGCCGGTGGGCCGATCCGCCGATTCCTGGATGTTGGCGGAGGTCACCGTCCGCAGCGCTGGTGGACCCATCGGCGACACGGACTTCGTGCCGGTGGAGAAACTGCTCGGCGCCGCAGTCGAGAACCTTGAGCACCCGGATGCGGTGCAGCCTCCCAACGTCGCGATGCGCGAATTGGCATGGCTGCCCACGCGATGCCAGCGGGTGCTGTACCGGCGCGGGATCACCACCAACGCGGCACTGTTCGCGCTGTCGGAGTCGCAGCTGCGGGCGATCCGCCCGCACCGCCCCCCGCTGCTCCGGATCCTCGAGCTTCCCCGCGATCAACTCCAGCAGCCGCCCCGCGCGGGCGCGGTCAACCGCTCATCCGCCGTATCCACCGGGTCGATGAGCGCGATGAGCGCCGCCGAGTCGGTGAGCTGCTCGACGATCGCCCCCAGCAGTTCATCGAGCGTCCGCC
>NZ_JASCXP010000116.1:0-17723 GCF_030010695.1 Nocardia sp. CC201C | reverse complement strand
CGGTCAGATCGGTCCAGGCGTCGGCGAGGGCGGCCAGCCGGTGCCAGGCGGCGTGCACCCGGTCGTCGGCGATGTCGATATCGGAGTGCAGCAGGCGGTCGGCGTGGGCGTGGGCGGCGGCCATCCGGTCGACGAAGCCGCCGACCGATTCCGAACGCGGGCGGTGCGACTGCGGCTCCACGCTCACCCAGCCGTCGATGACGGCGGCCAATTCGGCGCGACGGCAGTCGATCTCGGCGGCGTGGCCGGGCTGCGAGCGGCGCAGCCGGTGCAGTTCGGCCAGTGCCGCGGCGGCGTCGAGCAGCGGATGCCCAGTCCCCCGGTCCGTGTCGGCGCCGCCGAACGCGGCCAGCAGCTCCTGCCATCTCGGCAGCGGCTCCCGCGCCGCGACCGCGACCGCGCGCTCACGCGGGAACATGGTCGGCTCCGCGCAGAATGGCCGAACGCGCCGCGTTCAGCACCATCGCCCGGTGCGGCAGGGCCAGGCGGCCGGGCTCGGGTTCACAGGCCCAGTGCCAACCGAGCCGATAATCCGAGACCGGCAGCATCACCTTGCCGCCGACATCGGGCACGGTCACGCCGTGCGCCCGCAGCCGACCGAGAAGCCGCTGCGGCACAGCGTGATACGGCGTCGGTGGAGCGACGAGAAACCACCAGTTCCGCCCGCGCGGATCGGCCACCGCGGGCGTTGCGGGCAATCCCGCCAACTGATCTCGGACATGGCGGCCCAGCCGCTGCGGCAGCCCGATGGCCTCCACCGCCCGGCCCACCGTGAGGTAGGGCCGGTCGGCGAACAGCTCCACGGGAAGTCCGTAGCGCACGCGCAGCAGATGGGCGGATTCGTGTGGGGAACGGCAGGATTCGAACATCGGGACCTCCGAGCGACGAGCGGTGCGCGGAATCCAGTGTGCGCCCGGGAGTTTGCCGGTGTGATGACGCGCACATGGCATCCGCGTGACCGTCTGTAAAGCCAGCTGTCCCAACCGTGAACGCTCGGCTGTGAGACCCGAATGCGGCCCTGTCGGCGCGTTGGCCGCGGGTTCGCTACCGCCCCCGGCGTACCGCTACTCAGCCATGGCGGGCGTGCCGCCGCTCACCATGGCGGTCGGGATCTTCGGGAGGGCGTACGGGTGGTAGCGGGCGAGCCAGCCGAGCAGTTCCTCGCGTACCGCGCAGCGCAGATCCCAGACGTCGTCGGCATTGCGGGCCGACATGGAGGCGCGGACCACGATGGCGGTCGGGGTGCTGTCGGTGACCAGCAGGTTCCACTTACGGCCGTCCCAGTCCTTGCGGCCGCGCAGGAATTCGTGCAGGTGCTGGCGCAGTTCCGGCACCGGTGTGCTGTGGTCCAGGTACAGGAAGACGGTGCCGGTGATCTGCGGACCGCCCTTGGACCAGTTCTCGTAGGGCTTGCTGTTGAAGTACGAGATGGGCATGGTGAGGCGGCGGTCGTCCCAGATGCGCACGGTGAGGAAGGCCAGGGTGATCTCCTCGACGGTGCCCCACTCGCCCTCGACCACCACGGTGTCGCCGATCTTCACCGAATCGCCGAACGCGATCTGCAACCCGGCCATCAGATTGCCGAGCGTGGACTGGGCCGCCACACCGGCGATGATGCCGATGACACCGGCCGAGGCCAGCAGCGAGGTGCCGAGGGTGCGCAGATTGGGGAACAGGATCAGCATCGCCACCGCGGCCGTGGTCACGACCAGCACCGTGGTGACGATCCGGCGCACCATGCCGAGCTGGGTGTGCAGCCGCCGCACCCGCGCGGTGTCGGCGGTCCGGTTGGCGTACTTGTCCAGGGTGTTCCCGGCCACGGTATCGGCGGCGCGCATGGCCAGCCACGCGGTGGCGAGTATCGCCAGGGTGGCCAGCACATTGCGGATCACGGCGTCCTGCTGGAGTTCCAGTTCCGCGAGCGGATACGTGAAATGCAGTCCGGCGCTGGCGAGTAGCGCCTGCAGGGGCAGCTGTATCCGGCGCAGCAGGGTGGCCAGCGACGACCCGGGGTGTCGGTTCGCGCTGTACCGCAGTACCCGGTCGATCAACAGTCCGGCCATGATGCTGACGGCGAGGGTGCCGCCGAAGACTATGAGCGGCCGCAATACGTCTTCCAAGGTGTCAGGACTCCTTGCCTTGGCGTCTCGGTCCTCTCTCCACGTTACATTTCGATAACGGGCGCGCCGCAAGGGGGAATCGCGACCCGCCCGGAACGCATGCGTCGACCGCGGGTTTCCCCGGCCCGGCAGGACCCGTAGTGTGCTGGGTCGTGATGCCACAGGCGGTTCGGGACTGGCGCGCGGGCGGACGGATGCTGCGCTGCCGGGCGGGTTCGGTGTTCGTTCGTTCGGCCCCGGGTTCGGGTCCCACGGTCCTGCTGTTGCACGGATACCCTTCCAGCTCTTTCGATTTCCGCCACATCGTGGACCGGCTCGAGGGTCGGGCGTGGATCACGCTCGATTTCCCCGGCTTCGGCCTCTCCGACAAGCCCCGCCCGCACCGCTACAGCCTGTTCGAGCACGCCGACACCGTGGCCGAGGTACTCGCGCTGACCGGCATCTCGGGCCCGATCGCCGTGCTGGCCCACGACATGGGTACCTCGGTCGCCACCGAATTACTCGCCCGTGAGATCGAGGGCACGCTTCCGTTCGAACTCGACCGCGCGGTACTGAGCAACGGCAGCGTGATCCTGGAGAAGGCCACCCTGCGACCCATCCAGAAGATCCTGCGCGGCCCGTTGGGACCGGTCGCGGCGCGCCTGGCCAATCGGATCGTCTTCACTCGCGAGTTCTCCCGACTGTTCTCGGCGGCGCACCCGCTGAGCAGCGCGGAGGCGACCGCCCAGTGGGCGCTGCTGTCGCGGGCGGGCGGCCATCGCATCGCCCATCTGCTGACCGCCTATCTCGACGAGCGCGTCACCCACGCGCAGCGCTGGCACGGCGCGGTGCGGGACTGGGACAAGCCGCTGGGGCTGCTGTGGGGCACCGCGGATCCGGTGGCCACCACGGCGGTGCTGGATGGGCTGCGCGCACTGCGGCCCGGGGCGCGAGTGGTGGAACTGACCGGCCTCGGCCACTATCCGCAACTCGAGGATCCGGACACGTACGGCGCCGGAGCTCGCGAACTATTACGCTAGCAATCTCTCAGCTAATATATCAATACGCCCCCGTCGCGTCATTTGGCACAATAAGCAATTCTCGCACTATGATTCAAAACAGCGGAATTACCAGCTGAAAGAACTTGCCTTACAGCGACCCCCGTCACTACATTATTGAAATGCGACTGCGGTCACGATTATTCCATACCACACATGCCCGATTTGCCTGGTCTAACCGTAAATAAGTTAATGCTCGGTTACCACCGCCTGAAACCTATTACTTAAATCTGGTCAGTCGCTCAGCGGCGTTGTAGCTTCTCCTCATCGCAACGCCGCGATTCGCAGTGTCAACGCATTCCGAGCACCAGAAGAGGTGGTCGATATGACCGGTCTGTTCGCGAAATCTGATGAGGGCATCCGCACCTGGGCAACCCCGGAGTGGACGGCGCGCGACCTGATCGCCGCCAAGGACGGACGGACCGTCTCCGTAGTGCTTCCCGCGCTGAACGAGGAAGCCACCGTGGGTGAGGTGGTCCGGGCCGTGCGGCGCCTGCCGGCCGGCCTGGTCGACGAGTTGATCGTCATGGATTCCGGATCCACGGATGCCACCATGCGCGTCGCCGCCGAAGCCGGCGCCACCGTGGTCAGCCGGGAATCGGTACTTCCCGACCATCCCCCCGTTCCGGGAAAGGGCGAGGTGCTGTGGCGCTCCCTCGCCGTCGCCTCCGGCGACATCGTGATGTTCATGGATTCCGATCTCATCGATCCCGATCCGCAGTTCGTCCCCAAGCTCATCGGCCCGCTCCTGCTGGACCCGAGCCTGGTCTTCTGCAAGGGCTACTACCGTCGGCCGCTGCTGGTGGGTGAGTCGTTCGACGAATCCGGCGGTGGCCGGGTCACCGAACTCGTGGCCCGACCGCTGCTGGCCGCGCTGCGACCGGGGCTGCGCCACGTGGTGCAACCGCTGGGCGGGGAATATGCCGCCACCCGGCAGGCACTCGAGCGGCTTGCCTTCGCGCCGCACTACGGCGTGGAGATCGGGCTGCTGATCGACGTCTTCGACCAGTACGGCGCGGAGGGCATCGGGCAGGTCGACCTCGGCGTGCGCAAGCACCGCAACCGGCCGCTGCACGAACTCGGGGTGATGAGCCGACAGATCGTCGCGACGGCGCTCGGACGCTGCGGGCTCCCCGATTCCGGCGCCGGAATCGTCCAGTTCCCACTCGGCGTGGACGGATTCGTACCCCGCGAATTCGACCTGCACGCGCAACAGCGGCCGCCCATCGGATCGCTGTTGAAAATCGCGTCCTGAATTCGACTTCCACCATTTCAGAGGACTTCTTGCCATGATGCAGAGCGGACTCATCGACGATTGGCGGCCGAAAGGCGGCCAGTTGACCGTCATCCGTCCCAGCGAAACCTCGCGGGCGGCGGCTTTTCGCGCCCGCGCCGATGCCACCCCACCGTCCTTTCAGCAGGACGCGTACCTGGAAATGGCGCGCACCGCGAAACTGTCGGGTCGCCGGTTCGATCGCCTGGTGCTGTGCGCGTTCACCCTCGACGGCGCACCCGATATTCCGGCGCTGGTCCGCGCCACGACCGCGATCGTGCGGCGACACGATTCCTTCCACAGCTGGTTCGAGATCGACGGTGCAGCCGGAATCCAGCGCCGCGTGCTCGCGCCCGAGGACATCCAGCTCACCGCCGACTCCTGGGGCGAGATCGACGGCCCGCTGGTGAGCCGCATTCTCCAGCGGATCACCCCGGGGCCGACCAGCTGGGACTGCTTCACCTTCGCGGTGATCGACCACGGCACCTCGTTCACCTTCGTGGTGGCCTCCGACCACATCAACTGCGATGCCGTCTCCGGCGGGATCATCAGCGGTGAACTCGTGCAGCTCTATTACGACCCGAGCGGTGCGCAGCACCTGGACGCCGTGCCCGCGGCGAGCTACCGCGAGCACAGCGGCCGGGAGCGTTCCCGGGCCGCGGCGCTGGACGCGCGGTCACCGCAGATCGTGGCCTGGGCCGATCGGATCATGGCCAATGGCGGCAGGCTGCCCAGCTTCCCGCTGCCGCTGCGCGATCCCGGTACGCGGGAGTCGGCGTCGGCCGCCTCGGACCGCCGGGTGCTGCTGTCCGGCGACGCCGCCGACCGCTTCGAGGCCGAATGCGAACGTGCGGGGGTGCGCCTGGTGTCCGGCATCTTCGCCGCCGCGGCCCGTGCCGAATACGAATTGTCCGGGCGCACCTGGTATTTCAACCTGTCGCCGAAGAACACCCGGGTCAGCGCGGCCGAACGGCGCTCGGTGGGCTGGTACGCGAGCCTGATCCCGATCGCCTTCGACTTCGACCCCGCGGAGAGCTTCGCCGACACCGCCCGGCGCGCCGACGCCGCCTTCACCGACGGCCGCTGCCTGTCGGAGGTGTCGCTGCACCGGGTCGTCGAATTGCTGGAAGCCCGGGAGGGATTCGAGGTCCGGCGCGGGTGGGTCGCCCCGATGCTGTCGTTCCTGGATATGCGCAAGCTGCCGGGCGCCGAGCTGTTCACCGCGCTCAACTTCTCCTTCTTCGGCAGCCGCGGCACCTCCGAGGAGGTGTACTCCTGGGTGCAGCGCACGCACGACATGATCTGGATGGCGTCGCTGTTCCCGGAGACCGATATCGCCGCCCGCTCGATGGCCCGCTACTGCGATGCGCTGACCGAGGTCATGGAGTCGATCACGCACTCCGGGACCAGCCCGCTCTCACTCGATGTCGCGTAGGGGCGGCCCATGAGCGCACTGCGCGTATCGCGGGACACCGCCGCCCCCGCACCGCACTCCTCCGCCTGGCTCGCGGTGACGGCCGTCTTCATCGCCGTGTTCATGCAGATGCTGGACGCGACCATCGTGACGGTCGCGATCCCGGACATCGTGCGCGAACTCGGCGCGAGTTCGGCCGAATCCTCGCTGATGCTCACGGGTTACACCGTCGCGCTGGCCTGCTCGCTGCTGCCGAGCGCGCGGCTGGGAATGCGGTGGGGGCGCGGTGGCTTCTTCACCGCCGCGCTCGCGGTCTTCGTGGGGGCGTCGGTGCTCTGCGGAATCGCGCCCACCCCGCTCACGCTCATCGCGGCGCGCGTGCTCCAGGGCGCGGCCGCCGGAGCCGTCTCCGCCCAGCCCATCGCGATCATCAGTGCCCGGTTCGCCGATACCGGCCGTCGCAATCTGGCCTTCGCGCTCTACGGTGCGACCGCGGGTACGGCGGCCATGCTCGGACCGCTGGCCGGCGGGCTGCTGCTGGGCGCGAATCCGCTGGACCTGTCGTGGCGGTCGATCTTCCTGGTGAATCTGATTCCCGGAGCGGTGGCGCTGGTGCTGGCCGCCCGGCAGTTGCGCGGCTCGGTGGTGTCCGAGCGCTGTGCCGTGGACGTCGGCGGTGCGCTACTGGCGGCGATCGGCCTCTTCCTCCTCGTGTACGGCCTGTCGATCGGGCGCGAACACAGTTGGTCGACACCGATTCTCGTCATGCTGGCGGCGTCGGCGGCGGTGCTGGCGGCCTTCGTCGCCCATGAACGCCGGACGGCCGCGCGGGGTGGTTCACCGCTGGTCGATCCGGGCCTGTTCGTCTCGGCGCGCTTCGCGTACTGGATCGTGGCCTGCCTGGTGGTGTACGGGGTGTTCGCGGCCTACCTGTTCACCATGTCGGTATCGCTCCAGTTCGGGCTCGGGTACACCGCGCTGCGCACCGGTGTGACCACGCTGCCGTTCTCGGCCGGTGCGGTGGCCGGGGCATTGATCGCACCGAAATTCGCTCGGGCGCTGGGCAATCGGATGGTCGGCGTGGGGTGTGTGCTGTTCGGGGTGCTGCTGGTGGGCTGGCTGCTGGCACTGGATCCGTCTCCGGCCGGGCTGTCGTGGCCGGTGCTGCTGGTGCCGCTGCTGCTCGGCGGCTTCGGTGTCGGGGTGGCGGCGGCCCGCTTGCAGATCGCGGTGGTGGCGGCGGTGCCGCCGCGCTCGATCGATTCCGCGTCCGGGCTGGTGCCCACCGCGCAGCAGGTCGGGAACTCGCTGGGGGTGGCGCTGATCGGCATTCTGTTCTTCCACTCCGTCGCCACCGGCGCACCGGCGGCGGTGAACACCGAACGGGACCAATTGCAGCAGCGGCTGACGGCGGTGACGCCCTTCGCTCCCACCATTGCAGGCGAATTCTCCCGGTGTGCGACGCTGCAACTCCAGTCATCCACGCCGGAGCGCACTCCGGCGGGCTGCGATCACTCCGAATCTTCACAGCAGCAGGGCAATTCGGCCCTGCGCGAGCAGGTGGCGGCGGCGGTCCGCGAGTCCTCGGAGAGTCTGGCCGGGACGGTGTTCGTCTCCGCCTTCCGGGATTCGATCCTGGTCCTGCTCATTCCGGTCGGGTTGGCGAGTCTACCCTTCCTGCTGCGTCGACGAAAGGCTCCCATCGGGTAAGTTAGCCTAGGCTAGGCTAGGCTAACTTGTTCGAGAAGGGAGACGTGGTGCGCGTCGTCATTCTGTTCGGTTCCGAAATGGGTACTTCCGAGGCGGTCGCGGAGTGCGTCGCCGATGAACTGTCGGCCTACGACGTCTCGGTCTACGACATGACCGACTTCGACCCCGGCGACCTGACCGCCGACGACTTCCACATCGTCGTCTGCTCGACCTACGGCGACGGCGACCTGCCCACCGGCGCGGAACCCTTCTTCGACCGGCTCGACGCCACCACGCCCGACCTGACCGGGCTGCGCTTCGCGGTCTTCGGACTCGGCGACACCGTCTACGGCGACACCTACAACCGCGGCGGCGAGATCGCGGCCGAGAAGCTGGCCGCGTGCGGCGCGACCCAGGTCGGCGAGCACGGCCGCCACGACGCCTCGACCGAGGTACGAGCCAGGGACATGGCGCGCGCGTGGGCGCGCACCCTGCCCATCCCGGTACCGGCCGCGGTCTGAGTGCGCTGCCAGGGGCGCAGCGGGCACACCACCGGCCGCCATCGCTCGCGCCGTGGTCGCGAGCGTTCGAGCCATGACGATGGCGGTTGTGTCCGCGCAGGTCAGCCCTGTCGTACCGGCTGCTCGGTCGGGGTGTCGGCCTTGTCCTCGGTGTCGCCGAGGGCCCGCTGCGCCCGGGCGACGGCCCATTCGGCGGCGTCGAGGCAGTAGCGGGCCAGGACGACGGCGACCTCCGCGACATCCTCGGCGCTCTGCACCGCTCGCGGCGAAGCCTTCCCCGCCGCCGCACCGTGCGCATCGGCCTGCCACTGCTCGAAATCGGCTCGCATGGCCTCGAACTGGCGCTCCAGCGCGTTCTTGGCCTCGGCCCACCAGCGCTGCGTCGCCTCCCGCATCTCGGTGGCGGTGTGCTCGAACTCCTTACCCTCCCGCTCGACCGCGGACTCGAACTCCTCCCGCCGCGCCCGCACCGCGGCCCGGTTCTGCTCCCGCGCCGCCGCCGACGCCTCCTCGATCCGCTTGACCCGATCCGACAGCTCCAGCAGCGATTCCGACAACGGTTTCATGGCGTTCCTCCTCGAAAGTCGGCGCTGCGCCGACACATTCGTTTACGACCACCTCAGCCTGATCCCGGCGGACGCCCATCCCAAGGGCAGAAGGTCACCGCACCACGACGTCCGAGGACACCAACGTGGCGGACTCCGACGGCCCGAACACGCCAGAAAGCGGACATTCCACGCCAACTATCCGGACATACTTGACAATTCTGGCGGTTAATATGCCTCGGTGATCGACAGGACTGTTCCGGCCCACCTCGCGCGCCTGATCGCGGATGCCGCCCGCACGGCGGGTATTCCGCAGGCCGAGATCGACCGGACACTCGGGGCCGTGCCCCTGGACACCGCCGACCCCCGGATACGGATCCCCACCGCCACCCTCCATCACCTGTGGGACACCGCCGTTCACGCCCTGCAACCGCTCGGCGGCGGCGTGCGGGTGTCGTCCCGCTGGGAGCGCGGCATGCTGCGCACGGGCGACTACCTCGTTTCCTCATCGGACACCCTGGCCAGCGGATTCGTCGCGCTCTCCGCCAATTTCGCGGCCGTCACCAGTCCGGAGTCGCGGCTGGAGGTGAGTACCGCGGACGGTGCGCTGTCGGTCGCGTATCTGGGGCCGGAACCGAGTGAGTTGGAACAGATCATCGGCGAATTCGCGCTGGGGCTGGTGATCCAGCAGGCCCGCGCGGCACTGCACCGGGACATCGCTCCGCGGCAGGTGTTGCTGCCGGGCCGCGCGCCCCGCCATTACGATCACCTGCGCCGCTTCTTCGGCACCGACGCGATCGACTTCGGCGCCGACCACGCGCGGGTGCTCATCGACGAGCGCGATGCGCGCGCCGCCCTGCCCGGCTCCGATCCGGCGCTGCACGCCATCGTGACCGATCACGCCGCCACGCTGATCACCTCGGCCCGGCCGGTACTGGGCTGGCTCGACAAGGTGTACGCGGAGATCGAGGCGATCTTCGACGACGGGAGTTCACCGGATTTGAATCGGGTCGCGGCCCGGCTCGCCATGAGCCCGCGCAGCCTGCAACGACGGCTCGCCGAGGAGCAGATCAGCTGGCGCGAGATGGTGGAGCGCGCCCGGCAGGAGCGCGCCACCCGGTTGCTGCGCGACGCCTCGCTGACGCTGGAATCGATCGCCGCCCGCGTCGGCTACAGCGATGTGCGCGCCCTGCGCCGCGCCTTCCACCGCTGGTACGGCACCAGCCCGGCCGAGCTGCGCCGCACCGGCTAGATCGCCCGCCCCGGAACGCGATCCGCGCCCCGGGCGGACTTCCCCGTCGATCTAGCTGTCGGCGCGCACCACCGGCCAGTCGATCTCGACGCCACCGGCCTTGTTGAAGTAGTTGGTGAACACGTTCAGCGCGACATTGCCGAGCACCTCGGCGATCTCCTCGTCGCCGAGACCCGCCTCCCGCGCGGCCTTCACATCGGCGTCCTCGATGCCGCCGCGCGTGCGCACGACGGCCGCCGCCAGCGTCAGTGCGGCCTGCGCGATCGGATCGGTCCCCTGCCCGCGCCGCGCCCGCTCGGTATCGGTCGCCTGCAGGCCCGCCAGGTTGGTGCCGATGTAGGTGTGCGCCGACAGGCAGTAGTCACACCCGTTCTCCTGCGCCACCAGCAGCGCGATCTGCTCCCGCACCGCGGCCGGCAGCTTGCCGCCGCCCAGCGCGCCGGAGAAACCCAGGTATGCCTGCAGCACGGCCGGGCTGTTCACCATCGCCTTGGTCATATTCGGGGTGACGCCGAGCGACTTCTGCACCGTGGCAAGCAGTTCCGCGGCGACGCCGGTGGCCTGTTCGGGCTGCACGAGGGGGAGACGAGACATGATTCTTCCTTTCGATGAGCGATCCCGGAAGCGCGAATCCCGTTGATTCGCTTCCGTTTTCGGACACTTCGAAAGGTACGGAGGAATCCGCCCCGCGCCGAGGGTCCGCGCCGCCACACAGCGGACGGTTCACGACCGGTTCGGGGGACATTTCCCGACAGCATCGGACCGACGATCCGCTACTCGGCGTACGCCTGGTCCGCGCCCTGAGCGCTGAATCCGATGCTCCACGCCCAACACCGCCAGACCATAACAAGGAACACGTTCTACCCGGGTCGCACCGCATCGACCGGATTACGGGCGCGACAGTGAGCGGCGGATCCCGGCACGACACCCAGATCGACGGGGGGTGACATCCACGACAGGGTTTCCCATGCATGGGAAGCATGGCCGAACCCATCGTCGCTACACCAAGTATCGTGCCGCTATATGACGGCACATTATATAAGAGGAAGTTTCCGACGCCGTCGCCAACACGAACGCGGCCTCGCCGGCACGGATACCACTGCGGCACAACTTGTTCCGTGGACCGAGACCGTCTCCCAGCGGGAGTTCCGCACTGGATCGCATCGGAAAGGTCGCCATGTCCACTGAATCCATCGATTCGATATCCGAGATCCGAGAACCGAGCGTGGACTCCGCTCGGCCCGGCGGACCGAGCACCGACGCGTCGGAGAGCAAGGTCTCCCCAGCCCGGCACATCGGCCGGTCGCGCGGTCTCATCGGGGTGATCGCGCTGTCGGTCGGCCTGATCGCCCTCGGATTCCTCTCTCCCGGCACGCTTCCGGCCGAGGGCGACCATGTGGGAGCGTTCAGCCTGCTGCCCGCCCTGGTCACGCTGGTGGTGGTATTCGCGACCAAGAACGTGGTGGCCGCGCTGTTCCTCGGCGTCGTCACCGGCGGCGTCGTGAGCGCGGAGTACAACATCGTCGACGGCTTCATGCTTCCGTCGCTGGGCACCGTCTCGTTCGCGACCATCCTGCTGGTCTACCTGTGGGCACTGGGCGGATTGATCGGCCTGTGGACGCGCACCGGCGGCGCGCAGGCATTCGCGGAGATGGCGGGCCGCACCCTGGTGCGCGGCCCCGTCAGCGCCCGGGTCTTCGGCTGGCTGGTGGGCGTGCTGTTCCATCAGGGCGGCACCATCTCGACCATCCTGGCCGGAACCACCGTGCGCCCGCTCACCGACAAGCACAAGGTGTCGAAGGAGGAGCTGACCTACATCGTCGACTCCACCGCCTCTCCGGTCGCGACCGTGCTCCCGTTCAACGCCTGGCCGCTCTACGTGGCGGGCCTGATCGTCGGGACCACCCCGCTGTTCGCCACCGAGGATCAGGGCATCGCGTTCTTCATCAGCTCGATCCCGTACAACTTCTACGCGATCTTCGCGCTGCTGGCGACCCTGCTGTTCGCCTGGGGGAAGCTGCCGTGGGTCGGCGGCGCGATGAAGAAGGCCATCCACCGCGCCCGCACCACCGGACAGCTCAACTCCCCGACCGCCAAGCCGATCACCTCCGACGAGCTGGTCACCATGAAGCTGCCCAAGGACTATTCGCCGGGCATCGCCGACTTCGCCGTTCCGATGGGCGTCCTGCTCACCGTGGTAGTCGGCTCCTATGCCATCACCGGAAAGGTGCTGATCGCGCAAGGATTCGGCCTGGCGGTGGTGGTCGCGATCGTGCTGGCACTGATCAAGGGCCTCCCGCTCGGCGAGGCCATCGAGGGCTTCGTCGACGGCTGCAAGGGTGTGACGGTCGGCGCGCTGATCCTGGCCTTGGCGGTAACGCTCGGCTATGTGTCCAAGCAACTCGGCACCGCGAACTACATCGTCGAAACCACGTCGAACTGGGTGGTGGATCCGCTGCTGCCCGCCATCCTGATGGTCATCTGCATGGTGGTGGCGTTCTCCATCGGCTCGTCGTGGGGCACCTTCGCGGTCGTCTTCCCGCTCGCGATGCCGCTCGCCTACGCCATCGACCCGAACCCGATCTACCTGCATCTGTGCTTCGGTGCCGTCGTCGGCGGCGCGGTATTCGGCGACCAGGCCTCCCCCATCTCGGATACGACTATCCTGTCCGCCCTCGCCTGCGGCGGCGACGTCATGGACCACGTACGAACGCAGATCCCCCTCGCCCTCGCCGCCGCATCCCTCGCTGCGGCGACCTCGACCACATTGGCGTTCGTGGTGCTGTAGAGGGGTTGTCACACGACGAGTTGGATTCGTCTTCTACGGTGCGGGCGGTGACGCCCGCACCGTAGTGGCGCGCGAGAGCTATCGCGCCATCACAGCTCTGGAAGTCGTTCAGCGACCACCATCCCTGCGGTCGATTCCGTCATGACAGAACTTTGCGGCTGCTCACCGCGAACGTGAGCCGAAAGCCCGGCGGTCCGTGTCAGCCCTGCGGCGCGCAGTTGATCGCGTCGCCGTTCCAGCTCAGATCCGACTCCTCGGCGATCTCGAAAACCTCGAAACTGTTGTCGGCCGACACCGCATCGATCAGAGCCCGTGAGCCGGCGACGATCGTGGAGTCGAAGTCGATCTCGCTGGCCACAACCCATGCGTGATCGGCGGGCCAGAGCAGCTGGGGCGTCACCCCGGGGAAGTCGCTCGTCCAGCCCAGGCCCGCCGCATACACCCAGCCGGGGTCGGCGAGTTCGGCGAGATCGGTGTCGAACAGCAGGAAGTCGCGTCCCGGCCAGCGTAGGAAAGGCCCCGCCTCGACGGCCCGCCGGACCTCCGGCGCCACAGACGCAACCAGCTCGGCGTCGATGCGAGCTCGCTCGCGCTCGACGTCCTGCGGATCGCCATCGGTGGCCGCGACGAACACCGCGTCCGAGGGTGTGTTCAGTTCGCCGAACCCATTCCACACTCCAGCCGTCACCTGTTCGGGTGCCTCGGTGGCCGCGCGAAGGTGAACGCCGAGCGCGGCCAACAGCTTCGGATCGAACCACCCCTCGACGGTCTGGCCGACCTCCCAGCCGTCGTCGAACGACATCGCCGCCTCGTCCTCATCATCGGTGAGCCTGCGCCACTGCACCAGCGGATGCATCACCCTGCCGTTGCGCGCGGCGACCTCGGCCCACGGCCACATCGCCTCCGCCACGATCGCGGGATTGCCCCACTCGTCGGTGATCGTGGCATCGCGGCGGATCGCCTCGACCGGATGCAGAATCCGCGCATAAGCCTCGAACCCGGTACCAGCCACACTGCCGACCCCGACCTCGCCGACCCGCGCCAGCAGCCACCCACCACGCTCGACATCCGCTGTGAACCGCACCCGGTCAGCCTAGTCAGCGGGGCTGGCGGACAGTCCTGCCGTACGCCGAGCGCTGCTGTTACGCGCGGTCGCTATCACCGAACCCCTGGATGAACAGGCCGGCCGGTCGTAGCGTGGCTATATGGGTGTGGATGGCACGAGTATGGGTCAGACGCTTCGACAGATTCGACACGCGCGTGGCAAGTCCCTCGCAGTCGTCGCCGGCCTCGCCGGGATCTCCACCAGCTACCTGTCTCGACTGGAATCGGGCGAACGCGCACTGGACCGCCGCTCGCTCATCCTTGCTCTCGCCAAGGCACTCGAGGTCGCCCCGAGTGAGATCACCCGCGGCGCGGTCGGAGTCAGTGGCGAACTGGACGAGGATCGCTCGCTCGGAGATGTTCGACTGTCCCTGCTGTCGGTCAGCATGGGAGAACCTGGCGGCGACATCACGCCCACCGAAGCATTGAAAGCGAGAACCACCAGTCTTTTGGAAGCACAACGGCAGTGTGACTACGCACTCGTCGGTGCCGAGTTGCCCAGTCTGATGCGCGATCTGCACACCACCTTGGACGCACGCCGCGACGAACAGGAGTTGTTGAAACTCGCAGTGCTCACCCATGTTCAGGGCACCCAAGCATGGTTGTCCGACATCGGCGCAAGCACCGACCTGGCCTGGCAAGCAGCCGCCACCGCCAAGCAAGCGGCCGAACGGCTCGAAGATCCCCTCTACAGCGCGGTGAGCGCGTTCGGGACTGCCTTCGGACTGGTGAGCGCGGGCGGATTCGACCTCGCGTCCCGCACCCTGTCGGAGGCCGAGCCGAGCACAGACAGCGCAGCGGGGATGCAGGTCGCCGGAATGCTCGCGCTTACACAGGCGCTCGTGTCGGCCGCCAAGCTGGACGACAGGGAACGACGGGCGGCGATCGACCATGCCGATGACCTCGCGGCCCGCACCGGCGACGGGAACGCCATGTGGTTCGGGTTCGGCCCATCCAACGTTGGCGTGTGGCGCATGAGTGTGGCCCTGGAGGCGGGCGAGCACCCCGAGGCCGCGAGGATTGCCGAGGCTATCGACCCGAGCGCACTGACACCCGCACGGCAGTCGGCGTACTACCGCGAGTACGGCCGCGCCCTGGCGCGACTGCCCAAGCGTCAGACCGATGCTGTTCTGATGCTGCGCCGCGCCGAGAAGATCTCCCCCGCACGGATTCACCGCCACCCGTTCATGCGCTCCGTGCTTGCCGAGTTGCTTACCCGCGCCAAACGTGACGCCGTCGGCCGGGAGCTGCGCGGCATGGCGTATCGGGCGGGGTTGCACGTCTAGCCTTCCGAACGTCCGACACGCTTTTGCCACCGTGGCAACATCCTGGTTGGACGGGCGTAGATGCTGTGGTCGGGCAGCATCGCCAGGTCGAGTTCGTCCACGACATCCCGGTGGCGCCGCCTCCCAATCACCCGCCCATCGGAGGGGAAGCGATCGTGCGATTCGACTGCCTCAGCCACCACAACCGCGAATGGGGTCGGCAACACCCGGGCCTCGCCATGCAGGTGCATATCAACTGCCACCTCGACACCTGCCACACCAAGGCCGCAGCCTGGTCGGCCTTGGTCGACGCCGGGAAGGTCGTCCCCGATTCGAACCGGCCCATCAGGACTGAGCCATGACCGCCCGCGACGGCGGCCACGTCGCCTACCAGCATCGCGACGACGGGATATGGCCTGTCGGCGAAGACGGCTGGCCGATCACCGCCGAACAGCTGGCCAAACCGGATCGCGACATGAGCGGGGCTCTCAGCCTGCTGGGCCACAATGGCGAGATCATCGACGTGGAGCCGGAATCCGTCGAAGACGTCGAGCCGGACGCTCCATGACGACCCTTCTTAGTCGACAATCTCGGACTGCGGCGCGATCCCGGCAGGCCACGACTAGGCAGGACCCAGTAGATCCCACCGGTTGCCGGCAATGTCCACGAAGACCGCGACGCAGCCATACGGCTCGGACCGCGGTTGTGTCACGAATTCGACGCCCGCTGCGACCAGCCGAGCATATTCCGACCGGAAGTCATCGACCCGCAGGAAGAACCCCACGCGACCAGCAACCTGACCGCCGACTACGGCCGCCTGCCCCTCGCCGTCCGCACGCGCCAGCAGGATTCCGGTTTGCGCACCTGGCGGACGAACCACCACCCACCGCTTGGGTCTGCCATCGTTGGTCAGCGACGGCACGTCCTCTACCAGGTCGAAGCCCAGCACCCCGACGAAGAACTCGATTGCCAGGTCATATTCCTCGACCACGATCGCCACCAGCTCCAGATGCACCCATCTGAGCATAGGCCCGCGTCCGGTGCGGCCAACCGCAGTTCAGCGGTGCTTATTGCCCTTCTTCTCGAAACCCTCGATTGCGGGCTGCGGGTTGGCGGATTTGGCCTTCTTCTCCGCTCGTTTCTCCTTCAGGGTCTTGCCCTGAGCCTTGGACATCTTGCTACGCGGAGATTTGTCGGACAACTGGTTGGTCCTTTGTTCGGAAGCCTCGATGGCCTCGTTACCTCGACCCTACGCCACCACGGCAGGCCCCAGTTCCGTATCGGGGCAGGCGTCTCGCGATCGATCAGCGGAGCTACCGAGGGGCAGCTTCCAGTGCGGGATCGCCATGCTCCGGCTGGCCGGAGCGCAGTCTGGCGTGAACGCACCCACGCGCAACAGCCCGTCGACTCCGACTGATCAACCCACTGTCGGTGCGGGCGGTCCGAGCAGATTCCACCCGTTTCCCGCGATGTCGAGGAAGACAGCAACCTGCCCGTAGGCTCGCTGCCACCTACGCCGGTGTTCTGGCCACGACCCCATGTGTGGTCGATCGGCCAGAGCAGCTGGAGCGTCACCCGGGGAAGTCGGATGCCCAGCCCAAGCCCGCCGTATACATCCCGCCGGGGTCGGCGAGACCGGTGTCGAACAGCAGGAATTCACGCCCTCCCGCCCATTGCGCGCCGCGACCTCACCCCACGGCCAGCACGATCCCGGTAGGTCGCGACTGCCGTCCGCGGAGCCCGCGCATCCTGACGACCTTCGGCTCTGCCGCCCTCGGGATCGGTTGATGCATCGTAAAGACAGGCGACTGAAAGGAATTCGACGATGCTATCGCTGTCGAGACGCACCGAGACCGGGCACATACGCAGTGCGGCACACCGACCGCGGCCACCACGAACCAGCAGACTGCTCGGATCGTCGGTTGCTCTGCTCGGCGTGGCGGCCTCCGTCCTGGTGACCGCGCCGGATGCCGCCGCGCGGGTGACCGGCCTACACGCCTCACCCGGGCTCAGCTGGGGGCCGACCCAGCAGTACGGCACCAATTGCACCTACACACTGACCGCGACCGTCGACGACGCCGCCCCCGTGTCGTTCTACGACTTCGACCCCTCGACAGTCTTCTCACCGAGCAACTACATCCAGCCGGTCGATGGTGTGGCGACCGTGCAGTGGACCCCGACGAACCCCGGCTGGCACCGGATCGTCGCCTACCAAACCTCCGAGGGCGGTCCCGCAATCAATCTCGAGGTCGGCACCGGCATCAACACCGGCTCCGCCTGCCTCGTCTTGCCGTAGCGAGCAGACGCGGCCCCTCATCCGATCGAACGAAGGTAACCCGATCAGAGCAGCGGCCACTTACACCCCTCATCGATGCACTTCGACGGGGGAATCGCCAGGTCGTGCCGCCGACTGATCCTTCCAATGGGCGATCACTCACCAGAAAATCTTCAGTGGCCACTCTAGACATTCCATATGCTGTTGGGTAATTTCACTGTTGTCAAAAATGAGAGATCGAGTGACTGGGCAGGTGAACTGCCTGGTATGCGGTACCCCGCCCCGCCGACGCAGGCGAGAATCCGGCTGGCCCACTGGCTGCTGGACCGCCGCCGGCGGGGCGGCACAGCAAGAAGGCTCGCAGACAAGATGCGTACGCATGGAGGTGGTGGCCACTGAGTAGTCGAAACCCAGTTGTACGACCCGAGTGCTCTCGGGAG